>CAYSBQ010000046.1:0-10428 GCA_964429315.1 uncultured Desulfobacterales bacterium | reverse complement strand
CTCTTCATCTGCTGAGCCGTCAATATCAGAAACGGCCCCTCCTTCGGAATTGCCGTCTGTGACCTGTTCACCTCCCACCAACTCTTCCAGGGCAAGATCTTCTTCTGTGGTTGAGTCTTCTGCTGTAGCGGTCTTGTCTACCATTTGGGCCTCAATACCATTAGGGTTGACCAATCTTTTTTAGCTCATCTTCAATTTGCGTATCTAACTCTTCCATGCGTTCTTGTGTAGCCCAATCCATTCCTAAGGTGCTTTTTGTTTGATTGAGCTTTTGCTTTTTTCCAAAAACGATAAAGAACAATAACGCAATGATTATTAGTGAAAACACGGTAAGTGCTAACAACAGGTACGTTTGGAGATTACGGAAACTAGAAAAAAGAGGGGGCTGCCCTCCTTCCGGAAGGGCTACCGGGGCTGTCTCTTGTACTGTTGGCTCCTGCACCCCTTTTCCGGATGTACCTCCCACTTGTGGCATCACTTGTTGAGGCGTTTGTTGTACTGTTTTTGGGGCAACCTTTCCGGAGGGGTTTTTGTTAGTAACGTCGTCAGGTTTTCTGTCGGCCCCAGTAGATGCTACCGCAGCAATGCCTTTTTTTTGCATCAAGGCGGGGGCGTTGCTAATTTCCTGCTCCTTTTCTTGCGTTTCTACCAATGGCCGAGAATGAGAACCCCTAGAGAGGGGTTCCTTGCGCACAATACCTTCCGGCGGTTTATCCAACCGGTTTATATCCAGTACTACGCGCATTGGATCTGACAGAGAAAATGATTTGATCTTGAAATACGGAAAGGAAAGGGCAATATTGGCAATCAAGTGAGCCTCATTATTAATAAATTCAATAGTTTTAATCCGTTTGGTCGTTTCTCCGGGTATCAGCCTAGGCAGAGTCGTGGTTGTGTCGGAAAAGACCATAGAAAATTTCCCCTTATCTGTTATGACAGGGTTTTCAAAGAGAGCAGAACCACGAAATTCGAATACGATCCTTGTAAAATCCTTGTGTTCTCCAATCCTAATATACCTTAACTCTGCAGCCCTCGCAGAACTAAATTGGGATAAGAGAAGAACTGCAAGACCTGCCAGTATAAGTACCTTTCTTATGTGCATATTACCACTCGAGGATTTAAGCTGTTGAATCCAAAATCGATATTTCGAGCCAAAACAAAATGATCTTAAGGTTTCACCATTCAAAATCCATACCACAGCACTTGCCGACCGTTTTAAAAATTAGGCTGTTTTCTCTCAACTTCTCAACAACCATAGGAATGGTGACTTTTACTGAAAGGCAACGTCTTTAACAGACTCATAAAAAGCTACTCATAAAATAGTTATCGGCAATTCCGATAAAAAGGATTCGATACTATTAATATTGCCTATACTGGATTAGAATACGTGACTGAAGCCTCACATCCTCTGAAAGAGCGTTGATTCGGCAAAGCTCTTTCCCTTGACTCAAAATCCCTGTTCTGATAGCTTTTCCCAACTTTCAAGAAGGAGTTTGCCATGGATCTATATAAAGCAATCAAGGATCGCAGGAGCATACGCAAATTTAAACCAGAACCTGTTTCCAAAGCAGTCCTAAAAAAGGTTATGGAAATGGCCCTTTGGGCGCCTTCCGGGATGAACTTGCAAAACTGGTTTTTCCTGGTGATGACAGGTAAGAGAAAAGAGACTTTGGTTAAAATAATCAGCAAGAGCTATGATTATATAGCGCCTGCACTTAAAGAAGTCTTCGCCGATAAACCGGGGGTGGCAGATTTTACAAGGCAGTTCTTCAAACGCCTCGGAGGTGCGCCGGTAATCGTTTTTGCTTACTATATGGCTACAAAGGAAAGGCCGGAGACAAGTATTCAAAGTGTGGCTGCTGCGATCCAGAATTTGTTGTTGGCGGCTCATGCCGAGGGACTCGGGGCTTGTTGGATGACTGGCCCCATACATGTGGCTGATCAGATTAATGAGTTTCTGGGGATAGAGGACAAAACACTAGCGGCAGTTATCCCCCTAGGATATCCTGACCAATCTCCTCCTGCCCCAAAGCGCAAATCAAAAAGGGTGGTCTACGAAGGGTTCGAAGATAAACAGGCTGCCATAGATGAAATTTAGACGCCTTCGTGAAAAGATGGTAAACACTCAGATTGAGGCTCGGAACATCCGGGACCAAAGAGTGCTTGGGGCTATGCGAAAAGTCCCGCGCCATCTTTTTGTTGGCGAGGCCCTCCAAGATCAGGCCTATGGAGATTTCCCCCTCCCAATAGGTGAAGGGCAAACCATATCTCAGCCGTTTATAGTAGCTGAAATGACTCAGGCCCTTGAACTTACCAGAGATGATCGCGTCCTTGAAATCGGGATGGGTTCAGGTTACCAAACGGCGATCTTGGCTGAGTTGGTATATCAGGTTTATACCATTGAGCGGATACGCAAGCTCTTTATCGGGGCTAGAAAGATTCTCGACCAGCTCAAATATTACAATGTAGTGGCAAAATGTTCCGATGGAACCACGGGTTGGCAGAACGAGGCCCCTTTTGATGCAATAATTATTACAGCAGGCGCCCCTGAAATACCGGAAGCCCTTATTGAGCAGTTGAAAACCGGGGGACGCTTGGTCATCCCAGTAGGAGGAAGACATTCACAGACACTTACGAAGATAGTCAAGGACGAAGATAGTGTTCGCAAGACCAACCTCGGCGCTTGTCGATTTGTAAAGCTCATCGGAAGTTACGGCTGGGAGGAAGATTAGCCCTTGCTAAGAAGACTTTACGACTGGGTCCTTCACTGGGCGAAAACACCTTATGGGACCTGGGCACTGTTTGTTTTGGCCTTTTGTGAATCTTCCTTTTTCCCGATTCCTCCTGATATCCTCTTAATTGCCGTATGTGTTGCTGTCCCGACAAGATCTTTCAAATACGCCATGGTCTGTTCTGTTGGTTCTGTATTGGGGGGATGCTTGGGCTATTTTATCGGGTGGCAATTCATGATCAGCATAGGAGAGGCGATTATTCGATTTTACGGTTTGCATGACAAATATGAATATATCCAACAACTCTACAAGGCCTATGATGCCTGGGCAGTTGGCATTGCCGGACTTACCCCAATTCCTTACAAGGTGTTTACCATCACGGCTGGTGCTTTTCACATCAATTTTATGGTATTTCTCATCGCCTCCGCGGTTTCAAGGTCCGCAAGATTTTTTGCCGTAGGCGGACTCATATACATGTTCGGCCCACGGATCCAATTGTTTATTGAAAAGCGTTTCAATATACTGGCCGTGTTATTTGTGATATTATTGATTCTGGGTTTTGTTGTAATTAAGTGTATTTTTTAACAAAACTTTTTTGTTGTAAAGGGTTTAAGAAATGAAAATCGTGAAATGGATTGTTGTACTAGCAATAGTAGTCGTTCCAGCATTGAGTTCAGCAGAGTTTTACAAATATGTGGATGAAAACGGAAAGGTACGTTTTACAGATAACCTTGCAAATGTCCCTGATGGCCAACGACCGCAAGTCAAGGAATATGAGGAGGCCTCTCATGAAATGACACCTAAGGAAAAGGCCGAAGAACAGCAAGAGCCAATCAGCAAAAAAACAAAACAAGAGCCTGAAGACGTCACCAATGAAAAGGATGGCTTGACTGAGAAAGATGCAAAGGATCTTGAGGGAGTGGAACTTGAAAAGAGGGGAGAAAAGTTACAACAGGAATATGAGGCCCTAATGGAAGAACGACAAGGGCTAGACAAGGCGGCAAAGGTACGTTTGACCCCGACCGCACGAGAAAAACTCGCTAAAAAGATAGCAGATTTTAATCTACGTATTAAAAATTATGAAGAGAAAAGGCAGGCCTATAACAAGACAGTAGCAGCATATAATACAAGGGTCGAGAAGGTCAGGTCTTCCAAGGGGGAGTAGCTGTCAAAATTTTGACCTTATAACTTTCTTGTTTTTACCCTGTTTTTCCGCTCTCGTTTCGAACGACGGTGGGATGGCCCTTTTTTCTTTGTGGTGGGTTTCCAGCCTAACGATTCCTCTTCGCCGGGGTTACAAAGAGGTGAAACCAACAACGAGGCCATTTTCATCCTTTCTTCAAATTCCTCAGATTTTATGGTGGCTGCTCCATGTGTTTCCGCAAAACCAGCAACGTCATTATCAGAAGTTACCACCAGAGCTCGTTCGCCTTCCGGCACTACCAAACGCTTGATTACATTGTCAGCTAATTCACCCGGCTTGGAAAAAATAATATTAACCCCCTTATAACGATTTCTGTTTGTCCCCAGGTTACTAGTAGCCTCTGCGCCATCAAATACCACGGTAATGGGATAATGTTTGAGCCTTTTATAAGAAACAAGACATTCCACAAGGGCTTCACGCCCCTCTTCAAGGCTGTCTTGCTCGATAGCGCTCAACGCTCCGGATTGCCGGATAAGGTTATAACCGTCTATTATGATATGGACGGACATGAGGATAAAACCGTTCTGCGATTTTATTATAAAGGGGCACTATAAGGCCTTCAAGCGGGTAACGAGTCGGTCCAAGTCTTCATTGCCGTAAAACTCGATTTCAAGCCGCCCTTTCTTGCCCCGTCGTACGATGCGTACTTTTGTGGCAAAAAGTTGGGTCAGATCGTCTGCCACACTCTGAAGATAAACGTCTTCAGATGATGAGGCCCCGGATTGATGCTTTCCACTTTCTCCTGTTTTGAGCTTTTTTATCAAAGTCTCGGCAGCGCGTACGGAAAGATTTTTTGAGACTATCTGGCGCCATACCACCCTTTGCTGAGCCGGTGTTTCAGCTCCCAATAGCGCCCTTGCATGGCCCATGCTCAACGTGTTGTTAACTATGTCATCTCTGATTTCTCCGGGCAGGCTTCTAAGTCTCAAGAAATTGGCAACCGTAGAACGATTTTGGCCCACACGCTTTGCCACCTTTTCCTGGGTTAAACCGAATTCGTCCATAAGACGGTAATATGCTTCGGCCTTTTCCAACGGGTTAAGATCTTCCCGGTGTGTGTTTTCTATCAGGGCCATTTCAAGCATTTCCCTTGCAGATACATCCCTGACAACCACCGGAACCCGCTTGAGCCCAGCCATGTGACACGATCGCCATCGTCGCTCTCCAACGATCAACTCATAGCCGCCGGAAACCGATCTCACAATAAGGGGTTGAATAACTCCATTTGCTTTTATAGAATCTGACAGGGCCTTAAGCTCTTGTTTTGCAAAAACACGTCTAGGCTGATACGGATTTGCTCTTATAGTGTCAATATCACAGTAAAAAAAATCGCTCGAGCCAAACTTGGATGAGTCCACATCTGGTATGAGTACATCAAGCCCTCGGCCCAGGACTTGTTTCCTAGACATTGCCTTTTCTCCTGTCGTTCATGATTTCTTTCGCCAGCGCCAGATAGCTTTGGGCGCCCTTGGACGTAATGTCGTAGAGGAGGATGGGTTTCCCAAAACTAGGGGCTTCTCCCAAGCGCACATTTCTCGGAATGCGTACGTCAAAAAGCAGGTTCTTAAGATGCTTTTCCGCTTCTTCCGCCACCTGATGTGAAAGATTGTTGCGCTTGTCAAACATGGTAAGCAATAACCCTTCAATAACGAGTCCTGGATTTAAGTGTCTCCTAACACGTTTATAGGTTTCAAGGAGTTGGCTCAAACCCTCCATGGCAAAAAACTCGCACTGAAGGGGAACCAAAAGACTGTTAGCTGAAGTCAGGGCGTTTACGGTAAGAAGGCCCAGGGAAGGAGGGCAGTCAAGCAGAATATAGGTATAATCTTGCGCAATTGGTTCCAGCAGATTTTTAAGGAGTCTTTCTCTTCTTTTTTTGCCAACCAATTCCACTTCAGCGCCAACAAGGTCGATAAAGGAGGGAAGGATTTTCAAGTATTCGAGTTCTGTATCCAAGATGAGGTCTTTTGCCAAGGCATGCTGAGTCAAACCATGATAGAGCGTATTGGAAAGCTCAAGCTTATTTATGCCGATACCGGTTGTGGCATTGCCCTGGGGATCACAATCCACAAGGAGGGTCTTTTGCTCGGCTACAGCTAGCGACGCAGCAAGGTTTATTGCCGTGGTGGTCTTTCCCACGCCCCCTTTTTGGTTTGCAATGCAAATAATCCGGCTCACATGGACTTACTACCACAAAACCCCTTCCTTGCAAACCCATTATGATTGGCCGCTAAGGCTTTAAAAACATGCCGCCTCATTGACTTTCCATAGAAGCACTATTATATTGTTGTATCAGGTAGTTCTTTTCTCTTGGAGGACGTAGGTCTGCCATGCCTAAAATTAAGACCGGTTTTTTTGCACTCCTTATGACAATTGTTGTTTGCCTCGTCCCACCAACGAATTTGGCTGTGGCCGCTCATGCAAACCTGACCTCTACGGAAGAGCGTGAGCTGGGCGAAGAATTCATGACCTATGTCAAGAAACGTTTCACTTTTATTGATGACCCATTTATTGTCAATTACGTGGAAAGAGTGGGACAACATATCGTAAACCAATATCCCTCGCCACCTTTTGATTTTAAGTTCTATGTGATCAAAGAAGACGTTTACAATGCCTTCGCCGGCCCTGGCGGCCATATCTTTATCTATAGCGGTCTTGTTGCCGCCATGGAAAGCGAAGATGAATTGGCTGGTATCTTGGCGCACGAGATTGGTCATGTTCTTTGTCGTCATATTTCCAAACAGATAGAACAATCCAAAAAGATTGGGTTGGCCACCTTAGCTGGGGTGCTTGCAGGGGTTTTCCTTGGTGGCGGTGCTGCAACATCAAGTGCCATTACAACCACTTCCATTGCAGCAGGCCAGTCACTTACTCTTAAATACAGCCGCGAACATGAAATGGAGGCCGATCAGATTGGACTCAACTATCTAAGAAAGGCCGGTTATGATGGTGAAGGGTTGCTGAAGGTCTTAGAAAAGATCAGGAAAAAACAATGGTTTGGGTCAAAACAGATCCCTTCATACATGAGCACCCATCCTGCTGTTGAGGACCGAATGATGTATCTCGATACGTGGATGCAAATTCATCCGAAATCCGCCGCTTCAGACAAGCCCTCCGGATTGCCTGATTTCAACAAGGTACGAACAAAGCTGATAGCACTTTATGGAAATAGTACCATGGCCAACAATATCTTCGATGCCGCACTGAGAACAAACGAAAAGGACGCCATCGGATATTATGGCAAGGGGTTGGTCCTTTTTCGAGAAGGGAAACAGGAAGAAGCTAAAGAAAAACTGAAGAAAGCCGTCGAACTGCGCCCTCTGGATGCAGACATCCTGCGGGATCTTGGTAAGGCCTATTTTAGCATGGGCGATCACGCTAAAGCCCTAAAGGCCTTGCGGGGCGCCCTTGCCTTCAACCCCAAGGATCCGGAAGGTCGTTTCCTTTTGGGCAGGGCGCAGATGGAAACAGGTGATCTCGAAGATGCCGTCGAAACTTTTAGACTGTTATTGAAAGAAGCACCCGACTACTTGCCGGGAAGATACTATCTCGGAGAGACCCTGGGAAAGCTAGAAAAACTCCCCGAGGCCCATTACCATCTAGGTATCTATTACAAGGAAAAAGGGCCTGCCAAAACGGCAAGGTTCCATCTTAATCGTGCCCTAAAGCTGTTTGCAAGAGATCCGGCAAAACAAGAGGAGATTCGCCGAATCCTAAAGGACCTGCCGGGCGCTTAAAGACCACTTATAACAACATAAACCCTTTCGACCTCACCCCACTGTCTCAACAAAATATGCTTCGTCCCAGAGACCCATTTCTCCACTGAGTTTCTCTCCTAAAGAGGGGAATTCTTCCAGTATGGCCTTGGCTGAAAACTCCTTAATATCGTGAGCCATGTCTTCCACAGAGCGTTCCCCGTCCGATTCCACGTATAGGTGCACGTGATCCGGAGCTAAATACAGGAGATTTACAAATCCCCCGACTGCGTCACTACATCCCAGGAAAGCGTCATAGACACGCCCGATGAAATCATTTGCAGGGCTAAAAAAAGCTGTCCTATAAGTAACATTCCATACAAAGTGGTATTTGAGTTGAAGGATGACGCTATCAGGATCATATTTGAGTTTCTGTAAAGCCAATGCCCTTTCATACTTGACCTTGTCTGAATCGAGAATTTCCGCAAAAGACCCTTTTTGGGGAACTTCCGCAAAGCCCGGCTCACTATCGGACGGCCCGTCTTTTGACTGGCCGACCACCCATAGAGCCGGTCTGAAGGCATGACATTTGAAGTCAACCTCATCCTGTATGCACCGGTTCAGATCACACAGGACCGATTCCTGAAAGTCCAATTCGTGACAAGTATAGCACTTGTCGTGTGGTCTTGAGACCTTGGATCTTGCACATTCCCTGCATTTTTGGGGCATCTCATCTAAATTGTTCACTATTTACCATTCTTTCAGGCCTAGTTGGCGTTATTTACGGGCGGAATGCCGTGTTTCCAGCGGACGTCTTCCCGCAACCGCTTGTCGCCCCGGTCGCTCATATTGAGGGTGGTTTGTTCTAGGTTGTTTCGTGATCTTGTCAGCTATTTTGCGCCACCATTTTTGCTACGGCCTGTCCGCGAGTGGTTAAACGATACTGTTGTGACGGGCTGCGCGGTGACTTAGGCTGGGTCATTTCCAGCAATCCTGCATTAAATGCCGGATTAAGATAATTCTTGCGGAAACTGGGCTTGTGTTTGAGCTTGAGTTTTGTCATCAAGTCGTTGGCAGTGCGCGGGGAGTGCGCCAGTAGCAGTTGCAACAACTGTTTTACTTGGTCGCTTACTTGGTCGCTTACTTGGTCGCTCGGCATTTCAAGTACCGCCTCGTACAGGGCCTTGAGCATAAATTCAATAAAGGCCGTCGCATCAGCCTGATGGTCGCATCTGGCAAGCACTTCATAATAATCCCACTGTCGCTCACGAATTACCGTCTCAACAGGCAAATAGGCAAGTATTGGGTTCCACCGATAAAGAATCAGGGTTTGCCACAGGCGCCCCATTCGACCGTTTCCGTCATTGAAGGGGTGAATAAATTCAAACTCATAATGAAAAACGGAGCTGGATATGAGGGGATGGGTTTCCGTGTTGGAAAGCCAGGTCTGTAAATCACGTATCAGGAGAGACGCCCGATCAGCCGGAGGCGCCATGTGTACGAGTGTATCACCCCGATAAATACCTACACCGCCCTGTCTGAATGTGCCCGTATCATCCGCCATGCCCGCCATCAATGTCCCGTGTGCCGCCAGAAGATCCGCCTCCGATTCCGGCCGCCAATGCACGAGCCGCTCATAAGCGGCAAAGGCATTGCGTACTTCCTGAATCTCCTGGGGCAATCCCAACACACGTTTTCCATCCAGCACGGCGGTAACCTGTTCCAGGGTCAGGCTATTATTCTCAATGGCTAAAGATGCCTGAATCGTGCGGATGCGATTACCGCGCCGCAACCGTGGCGATAACGCGGCTTCTCCGGAAACAGACCAGCGCCCCACGCCCTCGCATATCCCGCCAAGCAGATTCACAATGGCAGGTGTAATGGAAAAAGGGGGGGCATAGGGCTTCTTCATACGCCAGCCTCTCGGGTGAACTTCTCCGCATCCGGAACATCTGCTTGCGTACGGCCACGCACAGGCTGGCCGGACAGCTTCAGTTTCCCCTGTCTGATCATCTTTGAGTAAAAATTGTCGAGCTGAGCCTTAGCCAGCTTTGAGGGTTTGGCGCGCCCGTTCTCCCAGCGGTTGATAGTCGGAAAAGTCACGCCGAGCTTGGCGGCGAATTTCTCCTGCGTGAGTCCGGTTCGTTCTCGAAGATCACGGACTAAACGCGGTATGTCAGCCTGGACTTTCAACGCTGTTTTCCTTTCAGATAAGGTTGGGGCTGAATAAAAAGGAATTCATAACACGCGATCTATCAGATGATATATCATAGGCTAAAAGCCCTTTATGTCAAGCGGCTTTCTGGGAGAATGGGGAACGCGGGCAGGAATGTGGGCAGACCAACAACCTATTGAAAATACTATGCTATAAAAAAAGCAGTAAGAGTTTGCCCCTACTGCCCGACTTTTTCTTGGCTCCCCAGCACGGACTCGAACCGCGGACAAGATGGTTAACAGCCATCTGCTCTGCCAACTGAGCTACTGGGGATCAGTTTTCAGTGATTACTCTAAAGCTTTGCGTTCGGTCTCAAAAACCGGATAGCCAATACCGGCTGAGTCGAACTTCTTGCATTGATCCTTCCGTTCTTAAAGCGCTTAATTTTAGCAAATCTTTTTCCTAAGTCAAGCTCAAAAAGGCTGGAGATAGCAAGATCCGGCAAAAATCTTGACAAAAAAGGGTTTCGTAAGCGTTCACAGGTTCAGCGCCGCCTCTGACCGCCGAAGCGGCCAGAGGCTGCGCTAAACCTGTCACTCTCGATCGTGCTCGTGGGAATAACTTCCATGCTTGTGGGTGTGC
>CAYSBQ010000045.1:9692-17612 GCA_964429315.1 uncultured Desulfobacterales bacterium | reverse complement strand
AAATTTTCGCCTTCCTTGACCTTGGAAAAAATATCTCATTCTCGGACAGCCTCCTTGTGAGGAGGTAGACTGTGATAAAGAGGGTTTCCGTTAAGCTATTTATCCCTTTGTGGTTATTGTTGTGGGTTATGCCGAGTTACGGAGAATTGATAGATCGTATTGTGGCTATCGTTAATGAAGATGTCGTTACCCTCTCGGAGTTGAATGAGGCGGTTTTGCCATATGCACAACAGATTCGTAGTGGTTCGAATGATACGGAAGAAGAGCGCCAGATGCTTTTTAAGGTGCGTCATGATATTTTGGAGAGGATGATTGATCGGAAGGTAACCGAACAGCAGGGCAAGAAGTTGGGTGTATCAGTCGGTGAAACGGATGTGGACCAGCGAATAGAGCAGATCAAGGAAGAACACTCTTATACGGAAGAGGAATTGAAAAAGGTCCTTTTAGCTGAAGGGAACACCCTGGAGGAATACCGCAAACAAATCAGAGAACAGTTGCTGGGGATCAAGCTTATTAATATGGAGGTTAAATCAAAGATTGCTATTACCGAAAAGGAAATCCAAGACTATTACGCCGGCCATCAGGATGTTTACGGGGAGAAAAAGAAATATCACCTACGCACTATCCTTGTAAGGGTTCAGTCTTGGCAACGCGGAGAAGACAAATTGAGGGCCCAGAAGAAGACTGAAGCGATTGCTCTTCAACTAAGATCAGGGATGCCTTTTGAGGAAGTTGCCAAAAAGTATTCAGAGGATGAGACAGCCAACGATGGTGGAGATATCGGTTGGTTTTCGATTGAGGAGCTTTCTGCCGAACTGCGGGAAACGGTCCGGTGGATGAACCAGGGGGATGTAAGCTCTGCCTTAGAGACTGCACATGGCTATCAAATCCTTTTGCTGGAAGAGATCAAAGAGTCAGCCGGCAAGACATTAAAAGAGGCTAGAATAGAGATTCAGGAAAAAATATATCGTAAAATGGTTGAGGAAAGGTATGATACGTGGCTGAAAGATCTTCGGGAGAATTCCTATATTAAAGTAGTCCAGTAGAGGGAAGGAGGTGCAAGATGAACAGGGTTGCTGTGGTAGGTTGCGGCTCGTATATGGATAGCGGGTATGGCTGCCCCGGTGAATAGAGGTGCCTCAAGGCGGCGGCGCTGGGTGAAGGGAAGTTTGATGAGTCTTGTCAGGTTGTCTCCTTCGTCAGATGTCAATGTCCTGGTCGGTCTACAGTGGCAAATATTGACATGGCCTTGAAGCTTTCGGAGATCAAGCCGGACAAGATTTATTTGTCTTCTTGCCTGGCAAACGCCAAGCCGAGTTGTCCGTATTGCGATGCCGAAGAACTCGCTAAGATGTTGGAGACAAAAACCGGCATTGAGGTTGTACTCGGCACACACGACTACCACTAGGTTTTTTGAAAAAAGGGATAGCAAGCGGGCTTCGGCATACAAGGGGAAAAGCCCGCACGTTTTTGTCAGCATACTGACAGAAAGAGATGGCCGTATGAAAGAGCGCAGGGAATCACCGCGATATGAAGTAGTTCTTAAGGTTCGTTATGAAACCGAGCAGGCGTTGCGTGATGCTGTTATTCACAACTTGAGCTCAAGCGGGCTTTATCTTACGACCCAAAACCCGCTTGCCTTAGGCTATGAATTCGACTTAGAGATCGAGCTGCCCAGTAGAGCTGAATGGATCAAGGGGAAATGTAGCGTTATGTGGGTAAATGAGATTGATACAAAGGACTATCCAAGGGGCATGGGTGTTGCGTTTCTGGAAACGCCCCCAAAATACAGGGAGCTGATTGGCAGGTATTCAGATGATGAGAGTGTCAAAGAGGTTTGATGGTCGCCTATTTTAAGGAGTCTAGCACCGGCTGTTTCTATCCACGAATAGCTTATCAAATAATGGGCATTAAAACGCAGGAAAGGATCTCAAATGGGCAGTAAAGAAGCGCGCATATTGATAATAGATGACGACAAGGAATTTGCTCAAGGTTTGGCCGAACATATGACGGAATCCGGGTACTCAATTAGTGTTGCCTACGATGGTCGTGAGGGTCTAGACAAATTCCGCAAGGGCGATTTTCATGTCGTGTTTACCGATCTTCAAATGCCGGTCATGGATGGTATGGAATTACTCCATGAAATCAAGAGACATGATAATCGGTCGGTGGTAGTGGTTATTACCGGCTTCGGCACCATAGAGGCAGCTGTTAGGGCAACCAATGAAGGGGCTTATGACTTTATTGCAAAACCGGTCAAGCTTGACCAGCTTGATGTCGTAATTACTCGGGCGTTGGAAAAGCGTGGCCTGGTTAAACAACTTGACTTTTTCAGGGGCTTGACACTGGCGGTGCTTGTTTCAATACCTCTTTGGTTGATCTTAGGAATTATTCTGGCATCAAAGATCTTTTAAACAGCGGTTGTTGATCAAACCATAATCCTCCTACTTACATAACCTTATGCAGTATCTATCTTCCCCTGCTATTGTGCTCCGAATAATTGAGCATGGTGACAATGATAAGATCCTCACTTTTTTTACCCTCAGGCAGGGGAGAATATCTCTCATTGCTAAAGGCGCCCAAAATAGTGTGAAGCGCTTTGCAGGAGTCCTGGAGCTTTTTTCCGCGTTGAACCTGGTGTGGAGTTGTGGGCGTAGCCGTGGGTTGCCTGTGCTGCAAGAGGTTTCGGTGATCCATCCTTTTGACAAAATCCGTACCAATATTAACCATACTACCTATGCCAGCTGTTGGTGCGAGCTGGTTTATCGGTGGATGGAAGAAGGCCAGAAACAGGTTGCTGTGTATGAACTGCTTGAACATCTTATCGGCCAACTCGATTCCCGGATATTGCCGGAAGAGCTTCTCCACATTACGTTTCAGCTTCATTTTATGGCTATAAATGGTTTCAGGCCTGGTTTTGAATGTTGCACTAAGTGCCGGATGCCTACCGATCAGATCAAAAGCTCTCTTGTTGCTTTCAATGTGAGAAAAGGAGGGGTATTGTGCGGACAGTGCGGCCCTTGCAGACCGGGCTACATTTGTCTCTCTAAGGGAACAGTTAAGCTCCTAAGCTGGATCCTAAATACACCTCTGGCAAGGCTGGATAGAATCAGATTTTCCAAACAGGCAATCGAGGAAAGTTTCAATATGTTGGAGGCTTTCGTACCACATCATTTAGGAAAAGAGACAAGGAGTTCCAAGTTGCTAAGACAATTGCAGGCCAGATGACCCTATTGTAGCCTTTACAAATGGGTTGTTTCGATGTATTCAAAAGAGTAGATGAGTCGATAGTGGCCGACGAGATCTCGCCGCTTGGTGGTGCTATGGGAGAAAATCAAACTGATGGAGCGCAGAACGAGTGAAAATACTGACCTTTCAAAAGCTTATTCAAAAGTTGGAGGATTTTTGGGCACGGCAGGGCTGTATCTTACAGCAGCCCTATGACATTGAAGTTGGGGCGGGCACTTTTCACTCCGATACTCTCTTAAGATCTCTGGGGCCGGAACCTTGGCGGGTGGCTTATGTGCAACCTTCTCGCCGTCCCACAGATGGCCGGTATGGTGAAAATCCCAACAGGCTTCAACATTATTATCAGTATCAAGTTATCCTCAAGCCGTCTCCTATAGAGGTCCAAGATATCTATTTAAAAAGTCTAAGGGCTGTCGGCTTAAATCCTCTGGCCCACGACATCCGCTTTGTGGAAGATGATTGGGAATCTCCTACCTTGGGGGCCTCTGGGCTTGGTTGGGAGATATGGCTTGACGGAATGGAAATCACACAATTTACGTATTTTCAATTGGCAGCAAGCTTTGAACTCAAGCCTGTTTCTGTGGAAATCACCTATGGACTTGAAAGGATTGCCATGTATCTTCAGGAAGTGGATAATGTTTATGACCTGAAGTGGAACGATTCCATTACATACGGTGATTTACACCACCAGGCGGAAGTGGAGCATTCCACATACAATTTTGAGCAAGCCGATATTAAAATGCTGTTTGATCTCTTTGATATGTATGAAGCTGAGTGTAAGCGGGTGGTTTCCAATTCTCTCGTCTTGCCGGCGTACGAATATTGCCTGAAATGCTCTCATACATTTAATCTCCTTGATGCCCGAGGCGCCATTAGCGTTACAGAAAGGACAAGTTACATTGCCCGTGTGCGAAACCTTGCCCGTGCCTGCGGTCAAGCCTATTTCGAGCAGAGGAAGGAAATGGGGTTCCCGTTATTGAAAGAACGGGAGGGCAAAAGAAACTAGAGAGTGGCCATCCATAAATAAGGATTTTTGTTCAAGATCAAGGCATGCGAAAAAAATAACCACAGGCATATAGTTGATATTCCGAGGATTATTTTTTGAGCATAACGCAGAGATTGGACAAAAAGACCATTTATGGATGGCCACTAGAGAGTATTTGGAAATAATGTTTGAAGAACACGCTGAAGTAAAAATGCCCCATACCGATGCTGCGGGGTTACTCTTTTTTGCGAATCATTTTAAGTTCGCTCACAGCACCTACGAAACCTTCATGAAGTCAATCAATTGCGGTCTTGGCCAGATTATCCAGGATTCCGATTTTCTGTTGCTCATTGTCCATGCTGAAGCAGATTACAAGAGCGGCCTTTGTCTTGGAGATGAGTTTGACATTTTCCTGAAATCAGAGGTTGGAGACAGCTCTTTTATCCTGTCGTATTCCTTTAAAGATTCCCATGGTAACATTTCTGCCGAGATCAAGACAGTGCATGTGTCGGTAGACAAGGAGACGAAGAAAAAGATCCCGCTTCCTGAAAAGCTACGGAAGGGTCTTTTGACTATCAGTTAAGGGAGAGTAAGTTCTTGAAAAGTGCGGGATATACGATTAATCATAAATATCAAGCTATGCTATTAGGATGGTAAGGATTCCAGGGGTCAAGGATTGCGGCTTTCGCCTTAAAAAGATGGAAGTGCAATGCAAAGCATTATAGAGAATTAAATCGTTAGAACGAAAAGCACTCGGCCACTTGAACCCTTGAATCCTCGAATCCTTTGCAAAAATTACTCGGGAGAGGAACCGTTATAAATAATTGTTTTCCTGTCCGTATTTATTGAAAAGATGCAAGTGAGAACCTTATGAATCAGAAAGCCTTCCAGGAATACTATCCGGATGAACTAAGCCATTGCTATGGTTGCGGTCGGCTCAACGAGGATGGCTTGCAGCTCAAAAGCTATTGGGATGGCGAGGATACAGTTGCTGTTTTCCATCCCAGGCCATATCACATTGCGATTCCAGGCTTCGTCTACGGCGGCTTGATTGCTTCATTAATCGACTGCCACGGAACAGGGACGGCTGCGGCTGCGGCATATCGCGAGGAGAAGCGCGAGATGGGTACGGAGCCGCCATTGCGCTTCGTTACGGCATCGTTGCATGTGGAATACTTGCGCCCGACACCTTTGGGAATGCCGATAGAGATTCGCGGGCGCGTGGAAGAGGTCAAGGGACGGAAGGTAGTAGTAAGTGCAACAGTGTCAGTCGATGGAGAAATTTGCGCCAAAGGTCAAGTTGTGGCGGTGAAGATGCCGGAATCTATGACCCCGAAGGATGGGCCCTAGCTTATTTCGCATGGGGTCTTCTCAACTCTGCGGATATTCCAACTCCGTTCAAACCAGGGTTATCTCATCCGAACCGATCGTTAACTTCTCCCCGCCTTGTTCTGTCACCAAGAACGTATTTTCAATGCCTACCAACCCGATCCCTCCAAGGCCCTTCTTCGGTTCCAAGGCAATTACCATATTCTCTTCAAGGGGCGTACGGATCTTTCTTGCGATGGCAGGATATTCATCAAAGACCAGACCTATGCCGTGGCCCAAGAATGGGACCTTGTTGGTCCCAAAACCCATGAAGTTGTCATCAAAATGCCGTGCCAATACCACAGCATCATAGACATTATCGAATATCTCGCCGGCGATGGCGCCGGGTTTCAATCGCCATCGCAGTGCCTCTTGTATGTCCAAACAGGTCTTGTGGGCATCCAGGGCGGCTTGTGGCAAGTCTCCTAGGCAAAATATCCTTGTCTTGTCCGTATAGTAGCCCTGATAAGAAAAGCCTGTGTCAACAAAGATGATATCGGCCCTTTTAAGTCTCCTGGCCCCACCAAGGAGAGGAAAGGCAGGGCTAAGGCCGATCAGACCGTCCGGGCCAACTGATGAAGTGGGATAATTGCCGGAGTCTCCGAAGCTGATCACGCCTCCAAAAAGCTCACTGTTGAAGGTTGAAAGCCTTCCAAAACCCGTAAACCCGAGCTTTAGCATCTCTGCTAGGATAGCTGAACCAAGCTCCCATTCTGTTATCCCTTCTGAAATCATATCCGGGATCTTATCATATATGAGCTTGTGTTTTCTCCCAGCCTCACGGATTAGCCCCACCTCGTAATCCGACTTCACTGCCCGGATCATTGAGAGTGTAAAGCTGATATCTTCAAAGACAGACTTCTGAAAGGCACTAGAAATTTTTTTAAACACGGAAACGGGGATGGTGGTTTCATCCAATCCGAGCCTTGGCAACTTGCGGCCATCATTGGCAATATGACCTACAATCTCATCAAAGCGCTTTATGGGAATCAGGCCCTTAATGGGCGTTTCCCTTTCTGCCCGTTCAAGGCTGCGGCGTATAAAGAAGAGCGCGTCTCCTTCTTGGGGCACAAAGAGGACTCCCTGCTGAATAGTGCCCGTAAAGTAAAACAGGTTCACTATGTCAACGATGACGGCCCCGTCAAGGGCAGTCCTCGCGAGCCTTTCTTGAAGTTTTGAGATCCGGTCGAAAACCTCCGCTGGAGGGACAAGATCGTAAGCAAGAGGTTGAAGTGTTCCAGGGGATATCATTTCGGTAAATCTTGAAAAAACCAGCAAGCGTTCATCTTATGTAATCTCAACCCTGAAAGACTTGAGACAGACAGCATTGTAAAATTCCAGCTCACATAGGCTAATCAGGGCTATAGCCTCATAATTGCCTCTAGCCCAAGCTGATATAAGGTAACTGACAATTCACTATGCATCCAAGCGCCGTGAAATTAGATCGGCGACCTTTCTTCCGGAAAGGAGCATACCGCCAAAGATGGGACCCATTCGGTAAGAACCAAATGTAGCGTTTGCCGCCATGCCTGCCACATAGACCCCGGGAAATGCCTCGCGAGTATTTTCGGAGGTAGATTGCTCCGCCACTTCTGCCCATAGTGATTTCTCGCCGATAACCTTTCCGGTTTCCGTAAAAAGCTTCGAGCCGGATTTTCTTTCAATAAGGTGCATCACTTCCGTGGCGTGCCCGGTGGCATCAATGCTATACCTTGCATGAACTGTGAGGGGATCCACATGGAGTTGTGCCATTTCTACAGCTGTCCAGTTAGTGACTAAACCGATTACCCTCGTAGATTCGGGACTGTCCGGTTTGCGGATGATCACATCCTCAACGCTCATCAGGTTAAAAACCTTTGCCCCCGCCTGGCAAGCCCTGGACGCAAGCGTGGAAGTCACCTCTACCGCATCTGCCGTGTAATACCCAGGCTCAAAAAGCCGAGTGGAGATACCCATATCATCCAGGATTTCCTTCCCTCCTTCCTGGACGACGATTTCATTGAACATCATTCCACCGCCCCACAAACCGCCACCGACACTCAGTTTGCGCTCAAACAAGACAACTTTTTTGCCTTTTTTAGCTAGATAATAGGCCGCCACTAAGCCTGCCGGACCACCGCCTACGATGGCTACATCCACTTGAAGATGATCTAGCCATTTTTCAGTGAATCGCTGGATGATCGCCCTTGTTATAATTTGTTCATCAAGTTTCATAGTTACACCACTTTCGGTCTGAATTGATATGCCAACGGGAAACAAACTGTTGCTGACTAGCAACTGATAAGACTTAAGTCAAGATATTTGTCAAAAAAATAGCT
>CAYSBQ010000045.1:4320-9592 GCA_964429315.1 uncultured Desulfobacterales bacterium | reverse complement strand
ATCACAAACGTTTCTACTGCTACCGGCGGGCTTGCTGCTTCTTTTGGGACTCTTTCTCGCAGTGGTCTGCCTACGGTAGCTTTGGACCAAACCAAGGGATTAAAAGCCGCAGGCACTAAAACCTGCGGCTTTTTTTGCACCCGGAAATTGCATTGGCAGTTTGTCGGAATTCTGATAAAAAAGGAAGTGAGTTCTCACAAAGTCCGGGTACCCTGAGTTATTAAAGAAATACAAGAGGGAGAGGCAGGTCATGGAGAATATATTCATTTTTGACACTACATTACGAGACGGAGAACAAATTCCAGGAGCGCGCCTGACTCCAAGAGAAAAGCTTCAAATTGCACTGCAGCTTGAAAGGCTACGGGTTGATGCCATTGAGGCCGGTTTTCCGATCTCGTCTCCCGGGGACTTCGAGGCCGTCAAGATGATTTCCCAAAAGATAAAAGATTCTACGGTTGTCGCCCTTGCTCGGGCAGTAAAGAAGGATATTGAGACGGCATGGGAGGCAATAAGAAAGGC
The DNA here is from genome assembly GCA_964429315.1 of uncultured Desulfobacterales bacterium. Classification (GTDB taxonomy): domain Bacteria; phylum Desulfobacterota; class Desulfobacteria; order Desulfobacterales. The sequence goes on along the minus strand of CAYSBQ010000045.1, from coordinate 9,073 downwards.
GGCAAAACCCCGCATCCACGTCTTTCTTGGGACTTCAGATATCCATATCCAGAAAAAATTTGGCTTAGATCGCCAAAAGGCCTTAGAACGAGGCCTTGAAGCCTTAAAATTTGCCAAGTCTCTGTGCCCTGACGTAGAATATTCAACTGAGGATGCCTCACGTACAGACCCAAATTATCTCGCCCAGGTGGTTGAGCAAGTGATTGCGGCCGGAGCTACAGTGGTAAATCTTCCGGATACTGTCGGATATGCGATCCCCAATCAGTACGGCGCACTCGTTCGTCAAATCAAGGAAAACGTCTCAAACATTGATGAATGTCTGCTCAGTGTTCACTGCCATAACGACTTGGGGTTGGCCACCGCCAACACCTTGGCGGCTATTGAAAACGGAGCTAGGCAAGTGGAGTGTACAATCAACGGCCTGGGAGAAAGGGCAGGGAATGCTTCACTGGAAAAGATTGTCATGGCCATCAGGACACGAAAAGACTATTTTGATTTTCGCACATCAGTAAATACCAAGGAAATCATAAGAACCAGCAAGCTGGTTAGCCGCCTTATGGGGATGATGGTTCAAGCCAATAAGGCGATTGTCGGCGCCAATGCCTTTGCCCACTCTTCCGGCATCCATCAGGACGGCATCATGAAGGATCGGAGCACCTATGAAATTATGCGTCCGGAAGACCTCGGCATTACAGAACATACCATGATCCTTACAGCAAGGTCTGGAAGACATGCCTTGAGGGGAAAGATATCGGCGCTTGGCTATGAGCTTGACGAAACCGAGTTCAAGGCAGTCCATGAAAGTTTTGTAGCCCTTGCGGATAAGAAAAAACAGGTCTACGATGACGATGTAGACATTATAGTCCAGGACGTAATCTTTGCACAATTTACTGGCAGTGCTCTATACGGTCTGGAGTCTTATAAAATATCGACCGGCAACGGTAGTACCCCTAAGGCCAAGGTGAGGCTTCGTAAAGGAGATGTCGTTTTGGAGGCAAGCTCCGAAGGGGATGGGCCGATCGATGCCATATTCAAGGCCGTAGATAAGATTGTGGGAATTGACCACAAACTGGAGCAATTTCAGGTCAACGCCGTCACAGAGACAAAAGAAGCCATAGGTGTGACCACTGTATGGGTTTCGCGCGAAGGCTTTCATGCCCTGGGACGCGGCTCCAGCACTGACATCCTAAAGGCAAGCGCCAAGGCCTACGTAGAAGCAATAAACCGAATATTTTGCTTCTTGGAACATGAATTGGAAAAACACCAGAACGGCGATGAATCCGCCAACCAAAAAGAAGGACACCCACCACCAATTTCCTGACAGGAGATTGCTGACTTTAGGAGCTTTTCGTGAAAATTGTTAATCTCTTTGCGGTTGCGGCTTTAGCACTACTAGTTCTCGGCCTGACCGCACCTTGCTTCGCTGCGGAAGAAGATGAATTTGTTGAAAAAGTTGATAATTATGGGCATATAAACTGGTCCCAATGGGTCATCTATGCCAATGGAATAGGAACAGTTCCAGGAAAAGATAGTAACAAAAATCAAGAAAAATCGATAACCCCAAATACAGAGGCAGACCCCTTCTCAAATCTCTTTGCAACAATAAGGAAAGTGAGGATAGATTCGTCCTCCCTCGTCGAGGATTTAATAAGAAATAGTTCCATGATAGAAAACCAGCTTCGAGGCATGGTTAAGGAAGCTGAAGTTGTCAAGAGGGAGTATCTATCAAATTGTACAATGGAAGTCACTCTGGCATTTAAGATGAAGGGCGGTTTTGCACAACTTGCTCTCCCGCCGGGCATCAAGTCTGTGCCACAGATAAAGGCACTCCGCAGCAACGAGATTACGCCCCTTTCAACGACTCCTGCATACACAGGGTTCGTACTCGATGTCCGTGGAATTAATGCCGTACCATCTATGTCTCCGACGATTGAAGATGAAAGCGGCAAGGAGGTCTATGGTTCAGCATATATGAGCCGTGAATTTGCCGTCCAGCAAGGGACGGTTGTATTTGAAAGAGACCTCAAATCTGCACAAAACAATCCGAGGGTGGCAGGCAACCCCTTAATAATCAGGGCCTTAAGAACCCAGGGGCCATGCCGATGCAATTTTATTATTAGTAACGCAGATGCCTTAAAGGTTCAGGGTGCTTCTGAAAACCTCTTGTTTTTAAAAAAGTGCAAGGTCATAATTGTCATAGACTGACCAGTTTATACCCATGGAAGGTCCTTTTGCGCAAAAAGGAGGCTGGACAAAATGAAACTTAGGTTTTTTGTGCCGATAGGGGTTTCGCTTGTTGCTTTTGTCTTCTTATACGGGTGTACCCTAACGCCGGTAACAACGGAGAATATACTGAACACACCCAAATCCCATGTCCGCAGCGGTATTAAATTCCTTGAGTTGGAAAAATATAGTGACGCCCTCCGAGAATTCGAACTCGCCAAGGTATTGGCTCCAACATACTCTAAGGCTTACGTTGGTTCCGCTTTGGTTTGGGGTAATAAAGGCAATTGCAAAAAGGGCATGAAAGAGATAAGAAAAGCCCAAACCCTGACGAGAACAGATGAAGATGTGGCCTTTGTACATGTGGGCCTTATACGATTATACCTAACGGATAAAGGAACCAATTTCAAAAATTGGTTTGCGGAAGCCGAATCAGCTTACAAAGAGGCTATAAGACTTTCTCCAGCCTCCTCTGATGCACACTATTACATGGGGAAAATCTATCAGGAGGCATCTAACTTCACAAAGGCAACAGAACTTTTTAAAAAGGTCATTGAAATCAATAAAACGCATGTTGATAAAGCAAGGCAAGAGCTTAATTTCATTAAAGATATACAGGGAAAGCAGTAGGTATGAAATTTTCTAGAACCGGACGTCTTATTTCACTTTTTTTCTTTTTGTTATGTCTAAGTTGGCCGGGCAATATCGTATGGGGCCAAAACATTCAGCAAACAAAAATTGTAGAAGTTGTAGGAACGGGTGAGATTTACAATGACAAAGTGGCAAGCGCCCGGGACAAGGCTATCGAACATGGTCTATGGAACGCTGTGGAGCAAGGTGTTGGGCTTTTTATTTCACCCGCAGCGGTGGTTAGCCATTTCCAGCTACTCAGTGAGCATATCTATTTGCAATCCGAGAACTTCATTCATGATTATAAGGTACTTACAGAATCCAAGGCCGGTTCTCATTATCTGGTAGTAGTACAAGCAACCCTGTTGGTTGATGTCCTTCATGACAAATTGCTGGATATTGGCGTACTTGTAACCGAAAAGGAACTGCCAAGGATTGTGCTCCTGCTCTCAGAAAAAAATGTCGGCAATGCTTGGCCCCAATACACATGGAAACAAGATACATTTATGAAATTGCCATTAACCGTAGCGAATACACTACAAAGAATATTGAAAGAAAAAGGGTTTGAAGTCCTCGCGCTTGAAACGCTTTCAACCCAAGAAACAAGTGGGGGTAGAATCCCTGATACTGATCTCAGTGATGAAATGGCTACTGAACTTGCCAGACAGCTAGGTGCCGATGTAGCAATTATAGGCAAGGCCTTCGCTCAACTAACCGGCAATATTTCGGGGACAGGCACAAAGTCTGTTGAAGCCAAGGTTTCTGTTCGAGCACTCAAGGTTGACAATGCCAAAATTATTGGTTCATTCAGCTCTGCCAAAGCTGCCGTTGATGAAGATGAGACTGTTGCAGGCGCCAAGGCTCTTGCGCTTGCCACCTCCGATATAGCCAAAGATATCATCAGACAAATCACGGCAAACTGGGGGGGGGAAACCAGACAAACTGTCCTGGTACAATTGGTTGTGAAGGGTATTAGAGAATATACCGACTTTGTCAAATTCCGAAAGACCCTCAGGAATGAAATTGCAGGCATCAAAAATGTCTATCTCCGAACAATCAAGACCGATGAGGCCGAGATAGATGTTAATCTTCAAGGAAATACCAGCGCACTGGCAGAGGAATTAATACTGAAAAACTTTGAAGGTTTTGGAGTGACTATTCTTGAGGTTAAACAAGATAGCATAACACTCGAGCTAATACCAAAAGCTGATTTTCCAGACGACTGGCAAAAGCCAACAGAAGTGGAATCTGAAACACGGTAAATATTACATTGATTACCATGCCACGATTCGCAACCATGAAAAGGTCAACCACCCGTATCAATATCCCCAACACCTTGACCCTTGTTAGGATACTCCTCACCCCAGTCTTTGCCATCTGCCTGATAAGACACCTCTTTGCCGGCGCCCTGCTCGTTTTTATCGTGGCGGCCATCACCGATGGATTGGATGGTTTCATAGCTCGTTTATTTAAACGAAAGACAACCCTTGGAGCTTATCTAGACCCTACTGCAGATAAACTGCTGCTAATCACTGCGTTTGTAACCCTTGCTATCCAGCGTATGATCCCGGGCTGGCTTAGCGTGATTGTTATCACTCGGGATGTATTGATTATATTTGGGGTAGCCTTGCTGAACATCATGAATCGCAGTATTGAAATAAAGCCTTCTATTTCGAGCAAAATCACCACTGTTGCCCAGCTAGCAACAGTTTGCTCCGTTCTTGTTGCCCATCAAGTCCCTGCAATGGCTCAGATTGAATGGCCGCTGTTCTGGACCACAGCCGCTGTGACCACGGCCTCGGGCTTGCAGTATATATACAGGGGCCTGAACATCTTGCAGGAAAACAATTCAAACGGAGAGATCAAATAAAGATTTGCTCTGCTAGGCCTGCTATTTTGC
>CAYSBQ010000045.1:0-4220 GCA_964429315.1 uncultured Desulfobacterales bacterium | reverse complement strand
GACTGAGACGAGGTTATGCAGAGGTTCCAACACACAGGCACGTAGCTCAGGGGGAGAGCGCTACCTTGACACGGTAGAGGTCCGGGGTTCAAATCCCCGCGTGCCTACCAATAGTATCCAACACTTACTCGTTTTCCCCGTATCTTCTCAATAATCCGAACTTCTCGAGAAATCACTCTAATGACATGCCATCTTCGTTTGGAACATTCGCTTTAATTGGAACATTACTGACATCTACATTATTTTTCCAACACAACAAACTGCTTGCTAAGGGCTAACACACAGGTTTAAAACTTAGACTCTTGCGAGGTTTTTCCTCTACTCCTTAATGTGATTGTAGATATTGAGATAGTGCTGTCCAGGATGGTTCCAGGAGTAGTCATACCTCATTGCATTTACCATAAGCTCTCGGAAATACTCCGGGTATACGTTCCACAGGCCGATGGCCCTGCTCATTGCGGACTGGAGCCCCTGGTTGTCAAAATCATTAAAAACATAGCCGTTACGTTCGTGATACGGCCCGTGCGAATAATCTGCATCAGACACTGTATCTGCTAATCCGCCGATGTTTCGAACAATGGGGAGCGTTCCATATTTCATGGCGATCATTTGTGTCAGACCGCAAGGTTCAAAGGCGCTGGGTATGAGAATCATGTCAGCCCCTGCATATATAAGGTGTGCCAGCTCCTCATCATATGAAATCTCTAGGTGACAATCGGGGTTGTCATTCAGCCGTTGCTTCAGGGAACAGAAATCGTTATTGGTGGCGGGGTCAGGACTTGAGCCTAAAAGGATAAACTGACAGGAGTTTTCAAGGGCATAAAAAATCGCGTGCCGTATCAAGCCCACCCCTTTTTGATGGTCGAGACGACTTACCACAGCGACAATCGGCTTGAAACCCTTGCCTAGCCAGAGCCTTTGGCGTAGGGCCTCTTTGTTTTTGTATTTGTCACCGGCTGTTTCCACTCCATATTGACAGGCGATATAGGGGTCGGTTTCTGGATTCCAAACGTTGTAATCAATGCCGTTTAAGACCCCGCCAAATTTCGCAGCATGGTCATGGAGTGTAGGCTGCAAGCCGTATCCAAGATCAGAATATTTTATCTCGTCGGCATAGCGAGGTGAGACCGTCGTAATAAAGTTGGAATAAACGATTCCTCCCTTCATCAGGTTTACAGCACCGTGGTTGCAGTTGTCTTGAAGCTTGTCCTGTGTCATGTAATGAGCAGGATTCAGGCCGACCTGGCGCAGTACATATTCCCCGGTGACACCTTGATGCTTGAGATTGTGCAACGTATAGCAGACTCTCGGGTGAGTCATTCCCATGTGTTTATATATATCAAAGAGAAGGACCGGCACCAGCGCCGTCTGCCAATCGTGACAGTGGATAACGTCTGGGTGTTTGTTTGTCTTGAGCATGAACTCCAGAGCAGCTCTGGAAAAGAAGGCAAAGCGTTCAACATCATCCTCATGTCCGTAGAAGGTGTGCCGGTCGAAAAAATTCTTCAAGGAGTGCGGTTCAATGAAAAAGCATTTCAGGCCGTCTACAAAGCCGAAATAGACATCGCAATGAACATGTTGGTCATGGTAAGGAACCCACAAATCTCCGAATGTCTTTTGAAGCCCCCAGATGTGATCGTAGCGCATACAATCATACTTGGGCAGAATAATCTCTACGGCATTTCCCCTGCGGTCCAGTTCACGGGAAAGCCCCTGCACGACATCTCCCAGGCCACCGACTTTGGCAACAGGGGCACATTCCGGGGTGATCATAACGATAAACATGTCTTTAATCCATCAGCGAAAAGACTCGTATTCATAAACGAGAACTTCCACAAAAGAACCGGTAGTCTATTCCAGGAAAGATGTTGTCCTGGGTTTCCAATGTTGACAGCCAGTCTTGGTCGATACTGTCTGACTCAAGGTCTTGTTCTAGTCTTGCCAGGCGGGAGATATGCCTTTTTGTTCGTTCAGTAGCGTATTCTGCCATAGTACCGGCATTGATCATAAAAGCCCAGTCGCTTGACTGTGCCAGTAACAACTCCCGTGCCGCTTGTTTGAGCACCCTCAATGTCAAGCCTTTGGCATAAGGATGATTGTTCGCCAGCCTTTCCATTTGCAGTGCACTTTTGTGGAGACAAGGATAGATCCATTCGTTTTTCCCGTTGAGCCATGTCTCATTAAACCCCTTGTATCCCCAACTGGAATAGGAAGGTGTTGAAACCTGATTTACGGGATATTGTTCGAGGTATTCAGAAAGCGTAGCAAGCCTGATTCCCACCTTTGCTGAATGAAGTTTGCGGATAACATGGTCTAGCCAGAATGGACCTTCATGCCACCAATGGCCAAATAACTCAGCGTCAAAGGGGGCCACAATGATCGGTTTACGATCCATAATGGAGCTAAGATATTCAACCTGTTTGAGGCGCTTGGATATAAAATCTTCTGCATGAAGCTCGGCCTGCTTTTCTGCTTGTTCTGGGATGTAGGTGTCCTTGTGATTACCCTTGCCGGTAATACGGTAATACTTAAAGCCGGTATCTATTCGAATCCCGTCCCTGTGAATATAGGGTGCGACATACCCAAGATCAAGATCATAGGCAATATCACGATAGAATTCTCTGTAATTAGAATCTCCAGGATAACCGATTTCAGAGCTCCAGACTTGCGTCGAGGATTCAGGGTCCCGCCCAAAGGCAGCCACTCCTGATGGACAAAAAACAGGGGCATTGACGCCAAATTCAGGTCTTGGGTTACCCCGCGTGATCCCGTGAGTCTCAAGCACAGTATATCTTAGGCCATATTCGTCGAGTAATTCGTCGACTCCAGGATAGTAACCGCATTCCGGCAACCAGAAGCCCTTGGGGTTTTGCCCGAATACTTCCCTGTAATGTTCAACCCCGATCCCGATCTGTCCCCTAACAGCTGACCTGTTTACTGAAAGCAGTGGGAGGTAAGCGTGTGTGGCGGCGCAGGCCATGATTTCCACTTTCCCAAGTTCTTGTAGGGTCCTGAAGGCCTGGAGCAAGTTTTGTTTATAACGATTGACGAAGGCCTCATGCACCTGTCCAAGGCGGGTGTTATACATAAGGGCCAAAGCGTTAAATTCGGGCTGAGATGTAGTGCGTTTAATCTCCTTTTGGGCCAACTCTATCATCCTTTCCAGCCTTTCCAAGTATCTGCTCTGCAACAACGGGTCTGCAAGCATGGAGGCAAGAGTGGGGGTAAGTGACAGAGTCAGGCGAAAGTCAATTCCATCCTTTACACAATCTTCCAACACAAAAAGCAGGGGGATGTAAGTATCGGTGATAGCCTCATAAAGCCAGTTCTCCTCAAGAGAATCTATGTGTTCCGGGTGTCTGACATAAGGGAGATGTGCATGAAGCACAATAGCCAGATAAGCCTTTTCCATTTTCAAACCCCGCGAAAAGAACTTGTAGGAAGTCGTGAAACCTCAGAGCAGATCATCGCCCGCACTGTATTGATGAGATGCGCTGTGATGACATGCCAAAGGAAAATTGCTCCTCATTCATCTGTGTCAAACTCTCATCTTTAGGTTCAGGTTCGGTTTCCCACGTTTGGGAGGGTACCTCTCGCAGATCGGATTGCTCCTCATCACCGCTATGAAGCGCTGTATGGACTATGGTGGTTGCCAGGTTATCGTCGGCACGTCGATCAACGAGCGAGTAGGTGTCATTCGCCTTTGGTACAGGCCAAGCACGGGGTGTATCCGCGGTGTTTGATCGTGCCAACAAAAAGAACCCGCCGTCAGTGGTCCTAAGGCCCAGTTCAACAACGTATGACTTGCCGGGGACTAAGAGGCGAACATACCAGTTCTTCGATTCAAGGTCGATCTTCACATCAAACGAGCTGTTGGCATTTGTGCCGTCAAAGAAAACATCGGTAATATCATAGAACCTGAGTAAGGCCTGCGAAGATTCGTATGTGTCATCCATCAAATATCTTGCTCTATCAATTTCCTTAGAGTTGACCTCCCAGTAAACATGAACCAGGTACGGGTCAACAGGCAAAAGAACAACTCTTGTTTTGATGCAAGAATCTATGAGGCTGTGTGCTTTGTCAGCGGTTTCACTTATTGCACAACAATACACTGGCAACACCCACCCATTCGGCCCGAGTCTTTCCATGGCCTTTTTGCCCTAGGTTATTAGGTTATTGAGAAGATACAAATCAAACACGTAAAGTGCAACAAGATACTT
>CAYSBQ010000044.1:0-17884 GCA_964429315.1 uncultured Desulfobacterales bacterium | reverse complement strand
CATTCGCCGCTACGTTCGTGATCAAATCTGACTTTTTACGATTTCATCAATCTTGATGGACTCGTAAAAAGTTCAAATTCAAGGCGTGCAAATTTTGTTATCATGAGGTGTACTTATCGTACGTTGAATGATTGCGAAATGCAGCGCAACGCAGACACGCAGTGAAGCGTAGCGCTAACTTGGACTTTTTACGAGACTGTCAATCTTTCGATCTCACGAAAAGTTTCCATGCAGCTGATCAAGAAGTTGCATACTCACACCATAAAGGCCTCAAACATCGTCAACTGCCGCAGGAACTTCCACAGGAATCGCTACTACAAGCAGAACCCGTCGATAGGTTTGAAGAAATATTAAACCCTGCTCCCGTGGATGTGTTAACATAATCGACGTTGATAGGCTTTACCTGCTCATAAAGCCGGCTATTTACAACAAATGTAATACCCTGCTCAGCAAAGGTTTTATCATCTTCTTTTGCCCCATCCAGGGACAAGCCTAAAGAGGGACCGCCTCACCCACCAGAGTTTAGTAAGACTCTAATAGAAGGAAGTTCATCCTGGTCTTTCAAATAATCCTTGATCATCTCGCCTGCTTTTTCCGTTACTTCAAACATCTCTCTCCTCCCTAAACTCAAATCTCCATTTTCCTACCAGTTGCCTTATTATAGTCACCAAGAATGATTTGTCAACGTATTTCGGGGGTTAATGGCGCTCTTGATGTACGAATGGCTTTTAAAACTCTCACGGCAATTGCTATGCTCAACCCGAAAGCGCCCGTCCGCAACCCGGAACCGGTTGCACAAAGCCAGCAATTGATGTAAATCAAGAATATCTTGTTTGTATGCACAGGAAATATTTGTCGCAGCCCCTTTGCCGGTGCACTAACAAACGATACAATCGGCTTTTTGATAGTTGGGCTATTATGATTGGCTAGAAAGGCGGACTTATGCAAATCTTTGTTTCTGGGTCATTGGCATATGACCGGATCATGGACTTCCCCGGAAAATTTGAAGATCACATCTTGCCGGATAAGATCCATGTACTAAACGTATGTTTTACTGTTAACGGCCTTAAGGAGAAGTTTGGTGGTACGGCGGGAAATATTGCCTACAACCTTGCGTTGCTGAAAGAACGGCCACAGATTTTAGCTACAGCAGGTAAAGATTTTGAAAGATATGAAAAATGGCTTCTTAAAAACGATCTTTCCTTGGAAAGTATCCGCAAGATCCCAGGGGAATTCACTGCTGGAGCTTACATTACAACTGACCGGGCGGATAATCAAATAACCGGATTTAACCCTGGGGCCATGAAGTACCCATCCCGGTTTGCCTTTGATAATGTGGATAATGGAGACACATTGGCCATTATTGCGCCCGGCAATATCGAAGATATGCTTACATACACCCACATGTGTAGGGAAAAAGGGATCCCCTTTATATTTGATCCGGGCCAGTCTATTCCAGCGTTATCGGGAGAACAACTGTCGGATATGGTTACAGGCGCCGATTTGCTAATCTCCAATGACTATGAGTTGGAGATGATTATCCGGGCTACTGGACTTAAGAAAGAACAACTCTTATCGTGTACCACTGGAATTGTTACTACACGAGGCGAAGAAGGGTCTCTCATCACTACACCCGAAAAAGAGATTGAACTGCCGGCCGCAAGTGTGGAGAGGGTACTCGATCCCACCGGAGCGGGAGATGCGTATCGAGCCGGGCTGATTAAGGGGCTTGCCGTTGGGAAAGACTTGCTTCAAGCTGCGCGTCTGGGAGTAATTTGTGCGAGCTTTGCCGTAGAATGTTATGGAACACAGGAGCACTGTTTTTCAACTGAGGAGTTTTGGGCTCGTCATGAAGCCAATTTTGGCGTAACAGTTTAACTATTTGAGAACATACTTTTTTCACAAGAAATGGGGAACAGTTTTTTATGGAAGTAGACCTTTCAAAATTTGGTGAATGTCGTGTGCTTGTTATCGGTGATTTGATGATCGATGAATACGTTTGGGGCGATGTGGAGCGCATTTCTCCGGAAGCGCCGGTTCAAGTCGTCTCAGTGCGGAAAGACAGCGCAACGCTGGGAGGTGCGGGCAACGTTGTTAACAACCTTGTTGTTCTTGGCGCACAAGTTGCCGTTGCTGGTGTCATAGGTGCTGGAACTAATGCTGATAAATTGATAACGATGTTTGATGAATTGAAAGTGGATACCACGGGATTGATAAAAGATCCGGGCAGATCAACTACCATAAAGACTCGAATTATTGGTGGGCATCAACATGTACTTCGAATTGACAGGGAAACAAAGGACCGAATATCCAAATCGCAACAGGAAAGGCTGGGCGAGTATTTGAAAGAAAGTGTTGAGGGTTTTGATCTTGTTCTAATTTCTGATTATGGCAAGGGCCTTCTTACAAATCCACTGCTGCGGCAGATTATTTCCGTAGCAAAGCAAAACGGCAAACCCGTTATTGTTGATCCCAAAGGACTCGATTTCGGCAAATATGCCGGGGCTACGGCTATTACACCAAACAAGAAAGAATCCTCGCTGGCAGCCGGCATTGAGATCGTGAATGACGAAACCCTTGTGGCAGCAGGCCGGAGATTACTCGAAACCTCTTCAGTTGAAAAGGTTCTTATGACGTGTGGAAAAGACGATATGGTCCTTTTTGAACATGGCCAGGAGCCGTACAGGATATCGGCAGAGGCTCGGCAAGTATTTGATGTTTCAGGGGCGGGAGATACGGTCTTGGCTGTTTTGGGTTTGTCTGTGGCATCGGGAAGCACGTTTCGTCAAGGTGCAACCCTTGCAAATATCGCAGGGCGAATTGTTATAGGCAAGATAGGCACTGCAACAGTTACAAAGCAGGAACTCCAAAGGGCTATTGACCCGTCGTTTCGAGCGCTAGCTGCCAAACAACTTACGGTGTCCGAGCTAGTTCCTATAGCAGACCGTTTGAGGGCTGAGGGTAAGACCATTGTCCTGACAAACGGATGTTTCGACCTTCTCCATGTCGGGCACATAAAGCTTCTGTCAGCTTCCAGGAAGATGGGGGATGTGCTTATCGTGGCTATCGACGATGACGAATCCGTGCGTGCTCTCAAGGGCAAAGGCCGGCCTATCATCACCGCACAGGAACGAGTCCGGATTATCAGTGCGCTAGATACTGTAGACTATGTAACCCTTTTTTCAACCAATGAGCTTGCAAACCTAATCGAAGCAATTCGTCCTGATATTTTGTCCAAAGGGAGCAACTATACCGATGCGACCGTACTTGGCAGAGAGGTTGTAGAAAGATGGGGAGGCCGCATTGCTTTGGTTCCGATGACCGAGGCCGTTTCCTCCACAAGGGTGATTAATCAGATCAAACAGGGGAAAAGGGCCGAGTGACATACGGATAATTAAAGGCTTAAAACCATGCCATGGATTCAAGAAACACCTGGGGGAGTCATACTCAAAATCCTTGTTCAACCCAAAGGATCAAGAAATGAGATAATAGGTCTTCAAGATGATAAGTTGAAGGTCAAATTGACGGCCCCTCCTGTTGAGGGGGCTGCCAACAAGATGTGCGTTGATTTCTTGGCCAAGTGCTTAAAGGTCCGGAAATCGGACATAGAAATTCTTTCCGGATACAAAGGCAGGTCAAAAGAACTTATTGTTAGATCAGCCACACGAAAGGATATTGAGGCCCTCCTGGCAAAAAACTCAACGCCTAGGGCTCGCCCCTAGCATTGAGCCTTACCCCTCATACTTCTTTAAAACCATCACAGCATTGTGCCCTCCAAAACCGAAGGAATTATTCATGACCACGTTCAAATCGGCATGGGTTGGCTCACTTATGACATTAACATCCATTTCAGGGTCAGGTGTTTCATAATTTATGGTTGGAGGAATAATCTGGTTCTTTATGGCCAATGCACAGGCAACAGCTTCAACGGCCCCTGCCGCCCCGATAAGATGACCGATCATTGATTTGATAGAACTTATGGGCACCTTGTAATCGCCAAAAACCTCACGTATGGCCGTGGCCTCGGACTTGTCATTAAGCGGGGTAGATGTCCCGTGGGCATTTATGTAGTCAACATCTTTTGATTCGATCCCAGCCATTCCCATGGAGTCACACATGGCCTTTTTGACCATACGGGCATTTGGATCAGGCGCTGTGATGTGATATGCATCTGTATTTGTAGCATATCCGACAATTTCGGCATAGATCTTTGCGTTTCTGGCCAGGGCGTGTTCAAGGCTTTCAAGGACTAGCACTCCCCCTCCTTCACCGATCACAAAACCATCTCTATTCTTATCAAACGGCCGACATGCCTTTTTGGGGTCATCATTTCTCCGAGACAACGCCTTCATATTGGCAAAGGAGCTTGCTGCTATTTCCGTAAGTATTGCCTCACCACCTCCGGCTATGACGACATCAAAATCCCCCAAGACGATATCCTTGGTGGCATAGATCAGGGCATAAAGCCCGGTTGCACAGGCATTAGCGATACACGGGCTTGTACCGGTAAGCTTATGCATAATGCTGACATTGGCGTTGATGGCGTTTGGCATCATCATGGGAATCAGAAAGGGACTTACCCTGGACGGGTTCCGGCCCTCAACAAGTTTCTTCTTCTCTTTTTCCAGGGTCATTAGTCCACCAATCCCCGTTCCTATCATGGTGCCGACATTATCATTATATTCTCCCAATGGTAGCTGTGCATCTTCAATCGCAAGAGATGCGGCAGCAACGCCGTACTGGGTGAACAGATCCATTCTCTGGGCACTCTTCGGGGTGATCCCAAAGTCCTTTGGGTCAAAATCCCTTATCTCGGCGCCTATTCTAGTCTTGAATTCAGAGGTGTCAAATCTTGATATGAGATCAACCCCACTCTTACCTTCCATAAGCGCATTCCAGAACTTGTCATTTCCAGAGCCAACGGGCGTAACAACACCCATACCAGTAATGACAACTCTTCTTCTTTCCATACTAAACCTCCTAAAAATTAAATGTAGGCGTTCGCAGGTTCAAAGTTACTTTCTTTTACTAAAAAAAGTGGTTTTTGTATATCAAAGGTGTTGCCGTATCCATATCATGACTTTATCGCATTCTTGTTTTACTTCTGCCAGCGCCTTTCCCCTATGACTTATAAGGTTTTTTTCTTCCGAAGAAAGCTGGCCAAAGGTTTTGTCCAACGAAGGGTAATAAAAGACGGGGTCATAGCCAAATCCATTCTTTCCTACAGGTGTCGTGTGGATCAGACCTTCGCAGCGCCCTTTATAAGTTAGAGCTTTACCACATGGAACGGCGATAGAAATCAAACAAATAAAGGCTGCCGATCTATCTTCCATACCTTCCATTTCACGCAACAGTTTTGCGTTGTTGTCTTGATCACTCGCATTGGTCCCAGCATATCGTGCTGAATATATTCCAGGGGCGCCGTTTAAGGCCTCTACTTTCAACCCGGAATCATCTCCCATTGTAGGCATGCCGAGAATCCTGGCCGTAAATGACGCCTTCTTGAAGGCATTTTCGTCAAATGTGGCGCCGTCTTCTTCGATTTCAGGTATTGGACCAAAATCATCCAAGTTCTTGATGTTTATTGGAAAGTCCTTCAACAACTCTCGTATTTCTTTCGTCTTCCCACGATTCCGGGTAGCCAGCACCAACCATTGCTTATCAACCATTACTTTCTCCGTTTTCTCCTTCATTCTTTCTGTGGGACCGACAGCGATTATTTGACACCTAGACGACCATAGGCTTTGTCTCGATACAAAAGAGCTAACAAAGAAAACCCAAATACCATAATACCGTTTACAATAAAAGGCATTTTATATCCCCACATCTGGTTAAGCCATCCCGAAAAGGCGGCAAAGACAAATATTGCTGCGGCCCTGACGCAAAACATAAGTCCGGAGTTTCCGCCAAGTCGGGCAGCGGGGAAAAAACGCGCTGTGAGTACGTCTGATTCGAGGATAGCCAAGGTATCACCTGCAGTATGGATTACCCTGACAATCACCAGGCTCAAGAAGGTGTGAGTAAAGGCTGTCATTATCTGAAAGGTGCTTGAGATTAAAAGTCCCACAAGCAACAGCATAAAAATCCGGTGTTTCTTGTCCAACTGTCTTCCGGCAAAAGGCGCCAGGAAGGCCATCCAAACACCAAGGATAAAGAAAACCGTCCCGATCTCCTTTTTGCTTAAAGAAATGACGTCTTTCATGAAAAGGCTAATACTTGTCTGCTCAGTGCCAAAGTGAGTGCCAAGGACAAATACCACAGTCATCAGGAACAAAACATCCGGTTTTTTGATATCCTTGTTGTAATCCTTGAAACTAAACACTACGGGCGGTGCATCCTTTACGAAGAATGTGAGTGCCACTATGACAGTTGCCAGTACCACGGCCCCTTTGATTAAAGCCGGCCCGCCGAGTGTCTCATAGATAAACCCGCCGGAAAGGGGGCCTAGCGCAAAGCCCAGATATCCTCCGGACTGGAGCAAGGCAATCCTTTTCGCTCTGCCTACATGATCCTTGAGCTTAAGGTAAAGTGACATTATGACTACCCTAATGGTAGCTGCCCCTACTCCTCCCAGGAGCAGGGCAAAGCAGACAACAGGAAAACTTTTCGCCGTGATGAGAAGCAAGAAATAACCGGTGTAAAAAATAGCCCCCAAAGTAAGCGTTTTCTTGGGAGAGAAATAATCGGAAAACACACCAAAGGGAATTACCAGCAGAATACTTGAAAGAGATTTCAGGCCGATAGCAAAACCGATTTGTTGGTCAGTGAAGTGATAAGATTTCAACAGAATGGGCAGATAGGCCAGCACCATCCAAAAGGAAAAGAAAAAGAGAAAGTAACAAACAAAAAAAGGGGCTGATTTCGATCTGGCCATGTATGGTCCTAATGGAAGCCCATCAATGAGTGGAGTTCCTAAAAAATTGCATTTCCTTTTTGCAGGAATCCTATGTAACCTTTTACCGAGTTGGACAAGAAATACCTTTCCCTCGCCTGTGTGTCGGCATCCATGAGGCTGAAGGCCTTTAGGTCAAGATCTTTTTCCAGAAGTCTTTGTACGCACCTTTCCACAAGGGCATCTGAATCAACCATTACTTCTCCTTGAATGAGATCTTTCCACCTCAATACCTGGGTCCGAAAGCGTATTAACATCTGTTTAGAGCTTGCGGCATCTCCAAAATGAGCATAGCAGATATGCTGGTCTTCCAAGGCTAATAATTTGTCTACGCTCTTTACAAAGACTTCCATAAAGAATCTTGGCGGGGTGGCTGGACGCAAATAATCGGTATCCTTTAATAAATAGTAGTTACCACCAGCCTCGCCGGCGAAAAGATTCCCTCCAAAAGTGAAACTTAGATGGTGAATTGCGTGTCCCGGAGTTTCAATGATTTGAAGCCCGTTTATATGGGCTTCTGTGTGAGGAATAAAGAATTCTCCTTTGATAGGCCCCGGTGGGCCATACCCATCAGCAATCCCTCCGAGGGCTTTCCGGCTTCCTTCCCACAAGCTAGAAGGCTCCAGCAGGTGCTTGATCGCCCTATCGTAACACACAACGCGTGCCATGGGAAAATGTTCCAGAAATTGAGATAGGCCTCCGGTATGATCGAGGTGTATGTGTGTGAGAAGTACATAGTCTATCCTGTCAATATCCATGTCAATAAAAGCGTGGATCAGCAACTGCGCTGAGTTTGCCGGCCCCACATCTACGATTAGATTTATGTCGCCGGTATAGAGCCAGGAACCGATAAAACGATGAAATCCCGGAAGTCGCTGATCTATTTCTAGTAATTTACAGTTGCCATCTCTTGACAAACCCACCTCCTCCTTTCCTGTCGGATTGTCACCAACAGAAAATATTGGATTTGATTCATGCTTTCAAGTTTTTAAATGAACTTTCTACCCACAAATTCGTATGAGGAGCCACATTTAACAGTTTTAATTAAATCTCTTGCACTAAATAGTTTAAAACTCTAATATCATTTGCCGAATGAAAGAATATATTCGGGGGGAGTATTTGTATTCGATTCGGCCTCCGTTTATTTCTTAAATACCGAATAGTTGTTGCCTTGGAGGCTAAATAATGAAGAAAAAAATCTTGATCGGCTTTGGGATTATTGTGGTTCTTTTACTCTGGGCTGTGGTTTCAATTTATCCGGATTGGCTGTGGTTCATGAATTTAGGCTTTTGGCCTGTTTTCTGGACCATGCTCCTGACCAAGTTCGTGTTTGGCGCCGTAATCTGGCTCCTCTTGATTCTTATTATTTCCGTCAACCTTTATATGGCCAAACGTCTGACCCCGGCCAAAGGCGCCGGGATGGGATCAAAGGGTGAGGGCGGATATTGCTCACAGCTCGGCATTTCAGCCAACACCTTAAATATTTTTTTCGTCGCATTTATCCTGATCGTAAGTTTATTTATCGCTTCAACGGGGGCGGCCCAATGGGACATGGTCCTGCGCTATCTATACCAGACGCCGTTCGGCCACATAGATCCTATTTTTAAGAAGGACATAGGTTTTTATGTGTTCTCCCTTCCTTTTTTCAATTTCATTCGGGACGGTCTGCTGCTTTTGATCATTTTTGCCGGCGGGCTCACCCTGATCTGGTATCTGAAAGACGGGGGCATCCAAATCATAGGCGACCTTGTTCAAATAGAGGGTAAGCCTCCCACTTTGCCCAAAATTGCATTATCACCTAAGGTAAAGAAGCACCTTATTTTTTTGGGAGGATTCATCGCCCTGTTATCAGCCTGGGGTTTTCATCTGAAAATGTACGGGCTTTTGTATTCTACCCAGGGACCTGCTTTCGGGGCCAGCTATACGGATGTGCATATCAAGGTTTGGGTCTACAAAGTTATGATCCTTGTATCCCTGGGTCTTGCGGTAGTCCTTTTTATGAACGCAGTCAAACCCAGGACAAAACTGATCTGGATAAGTTTAGGGGTCTGGTTCGGGGCGGTTTTGGTACTTGGAACTGGTCTTCCTATGGCGATTCAGAAACTCGTGGTCAAGCCCAATGAACTGGCAAAGGAATCGCCTTATATCGCTTACAATATCGATTATACCCGCAGGGCATATAACCTGAATAAGATCAAAGAAGTCCCTTTTGAGGTGAAAGACCGGATCAGTCCGCAAGACATAGAAAAGGAGGATGTCACGATTCAGAATATCAGGATCTGGGATGAACGTCCTTTGCTTCAAACATACAGGCAGATTCAGGCCATACGCCTGTACTACGACTTTAACAACGTGGATGTGGATCGTTATCAAATCAATAACCGGTTCAGACAAGTCATGTTGGCCGCCCGGGAGCTCGTGGTCAATCATCTCCCTCCCCAGGCCTATACCTGGGTCAACAGGCATCTGATCTATACCCATGGCTACGGATTGGCCGCAAGCCCGGTTAATGAGGTGACCAGCGAAGGGCTGCCCGAACTAATTATCAAAGACCTTCCCCCTTCTTCTGTTGATGATCTGAAGATTGACCGTCCGGAAATCTATTACGGAGAAAAGACCGATGAATATGTCATGGTAAAGACCAAGGCCAAAGAATTTGATTATCCCAAAGGGGATAAAAATGTCTATGCCAATTATAAAGGGAAGGGGGGCGTTCACATCAATTCTTTTGTGAGAAGGCTCTTATTTGCGATTGAATTTATGGATCCCCAGATACTGTTTACCACATACCTGGGCCCAGAGAGCAGGATCATGTATAGTCGCCGGATTGGCAGGCGGGCCGGTATCATTGCCCCTTTTCTGAATTATGACCGAGATCCTTACATGGTCGTGTCCGGGGGAAAGCTCTACTGGATGCAGGATGCCTACACCACGTCCAATATGTATCCCTATTCCCGCAGGTCCCTTCGCCGCTTCAACAATAAGGCGCTTAACTACATCCGTAACTCCGTCAAGGTGACGGTTGATGCCTATAACGGAGATGTATGCTATTACATGATGGATGAAAAAGATCCCATTGTTAAAACCTATGCAAAGATATTCCCGGATCTTTTCAAGCCTTTTAGTGAAATGCCCGAAGATTTGAAAAAGCACATCCGATACCCCAGGGACCTTTTTGAAATTCAGGCAAGGACATACACCACGTATCACATGCAAGACATACAGGTATTCTATAACCAGGAAGACCTCTGGCAGATTCCCGACGAGTTGTACGGAGATGCCCGCCAGGAGATGAAGCCTTACTATATCATCATCAAACTGCCCGAAGGGGACAAGGCAGAGTTTGTCTTGATGCTCCCCTTCACCCCTTCCAGAAAGGACAATATGATCGGATGGCTGGCGGCCAGGTGTGACCTGCCCCACTATGGCACCCAGTTGGTTTACAAATTACCCAAGGAAAAACTGGTCTATGGACCGATGCAGATTGAGGCCAGGGTTGACCAGCAAACCGAGATTTCCCGGGAGTTGAGCCTGTGGGGCCAGAAAGGTTCCAGGGTCATCAGAGGCAATCTCTTGGCCATTCCCGTGAGTGGCTCGTTTATCTATGTGGAACCGATCTACCTGGAGGCAAAACAGGAAATGGCTGAATTGCCGGCAACAGCACAACCTCAACAGAGAGGTATTGGAAAAGCCACAAGGGGACAGGATTCCTACGAACTGGACAGATCAAGGACCGCGTCGTTACCCGAACTTAAAAGGGTGATAGTGGCTTTCGACAATAGCGTTATCATGGAGGAGAAGCTTGACAAAGCACTGAGTGCTATACTGGAAGGGCAAATATCCGTGGAACAATCGGCTTCCCCGTCTTTGCCTGAAACGCCGGAAGGTTCAAATTGGGGAGAGCTGGCACTGAGACACTACAACAAAGCCAGGGCTTATCTGAGACAGGAGAAATGGGCCGAATACGGAAGGGAGCTTGAAAACCTGGAAAAGATTTTGAAAAAAATGTCCGGCAAAACCGGTGGGATGAATGGTTGATCAGGATTTATCATCTTGCAGAGAGGGTGGTTTACATCTTCTGTGTAAGTATTGCTGCAAAACGCTTCAAGCTGTGTTTGAATTTTATTCTGGGATCATAGGAGGCGTATGGATCGCAGAATCTTTTTGACATGTGCTTAATACATTGAGAAACCTTGCTATAGGGGGCATCAAAAAAGAGGGGTTTCTTTTTTCCCTCAACCATGCGGATATTTTCCTTGTCGTATAGTATCGCCCCCAAATATTCCGGCCTAACACTAAACCGGCCTTCATCTGCATTGACATTTTCGTCTGCAGTCTTACAGACGGTGTCATAGAGTTTGACTCCTTGCTCAAGATCTTTTACCTGGTTGATAACCATCATAGGGGAAAAGGTTAAATTGGGTTCGTATCCTGAAAGCTTTCCCTCCAGCTTTTCTTCAAGTTCTTTAAAACGAGAAAAGCTCGCTTTTGCGCACGCATATCCACTGATGAGATCTTGCGGGGTAGTCACGATTACCGTGCAGGCGGCGCCCAAGGCAAAATCAAGAACCGTGCGAGCAATGCCTGCGCCAAGGTCAAAGACGGCGAAATCATAATTCTTGGCTATTCTTTGAAAATGCTTGATGAATTTCACCTTCTGAGCGTAATACAAGTTGGCAAGCTTAAACTCTCCGTATGTACCGCATATGAGATCAAAGCCAAAGTCTGTTGAAACCACAAGGTCTTCCATCTCTCTGTCTTTCTCAAGAAAATCCATCAAGTGGTGTTCAGGAAAGATACCTAGTTTATTCGAGATATCGGCACTTCCCAGGTCTGCGTCAATAAGTAGGACTTTGGCGCCGGCCTTAGCCAGGGCACATGTGAGATTAATGGAGAAATGTGTCTTTCCTACGCCACCCTTGTTCGAAATCACGGAGATGGTAAATGCTCCGTTTTCATCTTCCTGAGGCTCTTTTTGTTCTGGAGGTGTCAAAACTGCTTGGGAAGCAGGGCGTTTATCATAAACCTCGCGCAGGGCTGCACAAATTGCACTCTTCGGAGCTGCAGCAGGGCGGATCTTATAACCCGTAAGGAGTTCCAGACTCTTTACAGCAATACGTTCTTCCGGCGAAGCCATTGCCACAAGGAGAATATTATTGACAAGGCGAATGGGCACAACTTGCCGTCGCTTGGCCACATCCCGATCAAGAAGAGCAAGAGCGCCAGGTTCAATGCTGGCAGTTAAGGGATCAATAAAAGGTATATTTAGTTTCTTTGCAATCGCTTTGGCCCGTTCCATCTCAGCATCGACCTTGGATGGAAAAATAGCAATATTCGAAGAGCCCTCAGGCACTACATTTGCCACACATGGTGTTTGCAAGCCTTCTTGTATCTGCAATTGCTCTACGTTGTCCTTCATCCTTCGATCTCCTGCCGGCAACAAATATAAAGACCGGCCTCAACTCACTCGGTAACAAGGAGTTAGTTCGTTGTAGGTCGGCAATTTCCCCAATTCTTGAAAGCATATCGCTTGCTTGCTCTGCGGAATGCTTATATGGGCTTTGTGTGTTTCTACATCCGTTCTCATGGTCCCTCCGTGCTTTTCCACGATATGGCGCATAAGGCATAGGAAAAGCACATGAAGTCTTGCTGCTTCAATAGTCGAGGTTATTTTTGCCATGAATCTGTTCTTAGTTTAAATGTCAAAGTAGTCTCTTATCCTTTTCTAGCATGAATTGTGCCGCAAAACCCGGAACAACCATCTATATGTATTTTCTCAATATTATCGATTAGTTCTCTAGAAGGCCCGAGGTACAACTAAGATGATTTTGATCTGTGGATTGGTGGACTGTCAATTTATTGACTATTGACATGTGGTCATAACCCTACGGCTGTCTTGGAGAGGGCTGAGGAAATCTCTTCGCAATCCATACCAGCAAAAGCAATCCCGGGATAGCTGCGGCAGTGGTGAGAAGAAAGAAGCTTATCCAACCCATGTGGTCAGCCAACCATCCTCCTGAAGATGAGAGCAGTGTCCTTCCAAAGGCCATGAAGGAAGAAAGCAGCGCGTATTGCGTGGCTGTGTAGGCAATATTGCACAAACTGGACAAGTATGCCACAAAGGCTGCTGTACCCATTCCGCCACTGAGATTTTCTATGGCAATGGTAAAGGCCAAAACAACTATGTCTTTTCCAGTCACAGCCAGTACGGCAAACATGAGGTTTGAAAGCATCTGTAGGATACCGCATATGACAAGGCTTTTGACTATGCCGACACGATTGACCATGATCCCGCCCATTATCCCTCCGACAATAGTAGCGCCCAAGCCGAAAACCTTGCTGATACCGGCAATCTCGATTTTGGTAAAGCCAAGTTCAACGTAAAAAGGGTTTCCCATCACACCGGCAAGAGCATCGCCAAACTTATAGAACAGAATAAAGAGCAGGATAAACAACCAACCACGACGAGCCATGAATTCGGCAAAGGGACTAACCACAGAGCCATATATCCAGGCCAGCACCCTTGCCCTTCTCCCATAAAGACGAGGCCTGGACTCAAGAAAGCTTGCAATACGCCTTTCTTGTTCCATAGATTCACGACTTTTCCGTATGTCGGGTTCAGGGTTAGCCAAAACGGTTATAATGCCCACAAACATAAAGGCCGCCATTAATGTATAGGTGACAAACCAGCTTACATAAGTGGCTAGATACAGGGCTCCGGCCCCTGAGACCAACATCCCTATGCGATATCCGAGAACAATCATGGCAGCCCCGGCCCCATATTGGCGCTCTTCCAAGATCTCTACACGGTAGGCATCGATTACAATATCCTGCGTTGCGGAACAGATCGAGACTAAAAAGGCTAGGATCGCAGTAAGTTCCGGATGGGTTAACGGATCAGTGGCGCCCAGACCGGTAATCGCCGCAATAAGGGCAAGTTGCGTGATAATAGTCCAACTCTTTCTGCGGCCCAACCACCGAGTAAGGTAGGGTATGGACATCCGGTCTACGATGGGAGCCCAGAGAAACTTAAAAGTATAGGGCATACCCATGAGGGCAAACAGTCCGATAGTAGTCTTTGATACTCTAACTTCCGCCAGCCAGAGACTGAGTGTGCCAAAGGTAAGTGCCAGCGGTAGGCCGCTGGAAAAACCAAAGAACAAAAGGGACAAGACCCGCCTGTCCGTGTAGACACGGCATGAGTTCAGCCATCGTCTCAGGCCCTTTTCTGTAGCACCTCCATTCATGACGATCACGTGTGTAACACGGTAAGCAAAAAGAATCAAAACGACGGCGTTCCGGCGGGAATCTCGGAGGTCAACATCACCTTTCGGCAACAACTGACAACCAAGATTTTCCAACAGCGTTGAACTCTACATCATATCTTGGTCACTTTGTTCCACGGCCCGATCAATTGCCGCCTTAAGCTGAGCGGGAAGGCCGGGGATATCCACATTCAAAAAGCCTCGCACAATGGTTGCCGTGGCTTTATCCTCACTTAAACCACGAGACATAAGGTATAGAATCTCTTCTTGGGCAATCTTTCCTACCGCTGCTTCGTGAGACATCTCGACATCTGCTGCCATGCCATGCAGTTCCGGTATAGCATGAATTGTTCCTCCATTGAGTATCAGACCGCGACATTCCAGATGGGCCTTAACTCCTGGAACTTCACCCACAAGATCACCCCTGGCCGTGATATTTGCGCCATTGGTGATTGCACGGGAAATTATCTCAGCCCTGGTACCAGGTTCTTTCAAGAAAATACGCGCCCCCACATCTATTTCAGCGCCGGGACTACCTACAAGGAGACTATAAAACCGCGCCACGGCGCCCTTCCCGGCCAGGTATGTTGTTGGGTACATCTGGACAGACTTTACCGGCGACATGGAGATATAGTTATTCAGAAAAAGTCCTCCTTCTTCAACTATCCCCACAGATCTGGGCCGCACCATAATCTCTTCTGACCAGTGGTGAATCATGGTAAAGCTCAATTTGGCGTTTTTCTTTACAAAAAATTCCGAGATCCCTACGTGTAACCCGCTTTTTAGGTGTGGAGCCGTGGCACAACCTGTAATGATGTGAAGCTCTGAACCTTCTTCCGCTATTATTAGATTGTGCACATTCTGGCTGAAGCCTTCTTTTTCCAAATAGAGACATGCCTGCACAGGGTAGATAACCCGGCTTCCAGCAAGGGCGCGGATCATATAGCCGTCATGCAGCTCTAGCTGTGCCCTTGCCGTGTATTTGTCTGTATTTACCGATGCCAACTTCCAGTAATAGTCTTCCTGCAGCCAGTCATACTTTTCTAATGCCTCCTTGATCGGCATTATCTCCAGGCCTTCCTGCTTTGAATGAGCATGGATTACTGCAGAATCCTTTTGCAAGTAAGTGCCGGCTCTTTCCTGTTCCCCGGCATCTACCCCGGCGAGGAGCATCGTTTCCTTGTCGGCTGTGGGCAATACGGCAAGTTCTTTCACGTAATTATGAGAAACAGGAGAAGAATCAAACATTCCAAGATCGATATCTTGGCCCAAAGCCGCCTTCTTATCTTTGGCCTTCAAAGCCATTTCGTCTAAATCGCGCATTTTATACACTCCCCATATCCGACTTCGCTAATACACTGAAAGATCTCTTGCGGATTGCTCGCACAGGTAAGTACACCGTTATACAGCACCTGCCCCTTATCTGCTGTCAGGTAATCCAAGATAAACCCTGTATGTGTGATAATCAGCCCCATTTTTGTTCGTTCATTGTAAAGTTCTTTCCGGCTTTTTCCTGTGTTTACCTTAAAATCACGTTGCAACAACTGTCTGATCGTACCACCTATAAGAGATATATTTTCCAGGTCCACACCGGATTCCGGTTCATCAAAAAGAAGCAGATCTGCATCTTGAGCCATCAGTTGCAGCAGTTCGGAACGTTTGATCTCGCCACCGGAAAATCCGGCATTAATATCCCGGTCAAGAAAATCACTAAAATTCACCCTCTTTGCCAGGGCTTCCGTGTCTATCTTTCCTGAAGCGCAGATCTCAACCATTTGCCTTGTCTTTACGCCATTAATTGTAGGGGGGCGTTGATAAGACATGCCAATGCCCAGTTGTGCACGTTCGTTTACAGGCATGTTGGTGATATCTTTTCCTTTAAAGAGAATCCTTCCCCTTGTAATCCTGTACTGTGGATAGCCCATAAGTGTCATGAGCAAGGATGTCTTCCCTGATCCGTTTGGACCAAACAAGATGTGCGTTTCTCCGGGATGAATCGTAAGATTGATGTTTTTCAGGATCTCTTTGTCGTCTATCTGGACCCGTAAATCTTCGACTTGAAGCATCTTTCTCTCCTTTCAGAAAAGCCTCCATACCCATCCAAATTTCATTGGGATTCGGAAGTCGCTTTCTTCTTGAATGCAGTGTTTCCAGGACGTGCTTCTACATTCTGTTGTTTTCTCTCCACCTCTGTTGGCCGCTTTCTTTTCTTGCTTATGCATATTTGTCTGTAGCGGGCTTCGGCCTTTGATCCAGTGTCGTTCGAGTCAGACATAATTGCTATAGCCCGTACGTTGTCCGGTTCATGCCCAAATTGTTTTTTGTAGTCCTCATATACATTAACCTCCTCGGAAACCCATTTTCCAAGGGGTGTAGACCGGTTCCTGAGCACTACAATCTTTGTCTTGCTGTTGTACGGACTCTCAAGGACCGTTCCTTTTGGAAGTGATGAACTCCATACGTATTTTATGTTTTCCGGTCTGAATCGGCCGGGGAAGACAACGTAAATCCCGGCGCCACTGTCCCCGGTTTCTTTATGCCTTTCATCGGCGCCTTCGGGAAGTTCAACAGCCATCCACTGCCAGGTCAACAAAGGATATTCTTTGAGATCGTATTCAAACTCCTTGGCTATCAGGATGTCACTATTAACAGCTGTTGCTTCAAGATAGCTTCCTTGTTCTGATCTTACTGAATAGACTTCCTTTCCTTTACTGTTTGAAGACCAAACACACTTCCAGCCTTCAGGAAAAGCGCCTGCCTTAAACCTGGAGAAGTCTTCAACATACCTTGTGGTTGCCGAGTCATCCTGCGCCATACCTCCTATGGCTGGTAGACAGGAAAGTACAAAGAAAAACAAGATGATTTTTGCGCATGCCTTATAAGGCATTGTTGCCTTTCCGGGCGGATACCGGTCCGCTCCCCAAATCTTTTGCTTACCATAACACCTGACCAAAGTCCAAGATCAAGGCTTTTTTCAATACCCCATCCCCGGATAATCCCGTAGGTGACACCAGCATGAAAGGCATAACCAAACCCATAGTGTCTACAGCTTCACATTCTCCTACGTCAAGCAAATTATGTTGACCTTTGCAGGACTTTGGCAGATCGTTGAGGTTTACTTTGTTCATACTTGATGGTAAAGAACCAGCCAACTGATGGGATCATAGAAAAGTTTTATATATGTAAGGGAGGCAGTGACTACTTTGCCTAACAGACTTCAGCCTACTCACCTGAGTAGTTAAATGAGGCATTACGGTACACTTTGAAAGCCAGAGAGGTCTTTGAAACTTATCTCAAGGTAAGATCCTATGAGTGCGACTCATTTGGGCATGTGAACAATGCGGTCTATTTAAACTACCTGGAATATGGCCGCATGGATGTCCTGGAAAGGAGTGGATTTACCCTGGCCGGATTGAAAGAACGGGGGGTATTAATCGTAGTTCGCCGAATCGGAATCGACTACAAAGCCCCGGCACGAGAGGCAGATCAACTGATCGTTCGCACTTACCTGGAGAAGTCTACTAAAATGAAAGGGGTCTTCCACCAAGAGATCGTAAAACAATCAGATCTTCTTTTGATAACCAAGGCCGATGTGATGTGGGTATTTGTTGATTTAAAGGGAAAACTTTTACCCATTCCGCAGTTTTTCCGAGATGCACTCAGCCTTTAGCCCTTAACTCAAAAAGGTAGCACAAGTGGAAGAAGATAGGTATCCGGATTCTCTTAG
>CAYSBQ010000043.1:0-17974 GCA_964429315.1 uncultured Desulfobacterales bacterium | reverse complement strand
ATCACCTTCTTCTCCCCAATGTAAAGCATAAAATCATAGACGTCCCCCATCACCCTTGACTGCCTCCGCCAGCTCAGGAGTTCTGAAATAACAATAGATAAGCGCTTTTGTTACGATAGTGGCTTTATAGCTTATGAGAAGCTGTCAGTGACAGAAAACGGGAAAAGCGGCTCAGAGGAGGCCAGAGGAGAACGAATCGATCTAGAACTTTGAATTTTTTGTTGTAATTTAATTAGAGTTGTCGTATCTTATGGAAGTTTTACTTAATCAGATAACCTAATTTAGAGGTGCCATGGGAAGAGTATTTCGTCCAAGTAATCGTGAATCAAAAATACTGTCTAAGATAGAGAGTTCAATGGAACGCGCACTGCGGTTTGCCATTGAACAACTGCGGGATGTAGCGGAACCTTTGAGCAACTCTATTGCAATGAGCTTTATCCAGGAAAAACTGATTGAGACCAAGAACAAGGATGACATTCAGGGACAGATTGCCGGCAGCCTCCTGAAACTCACCCGTGCGGATGAGTTTGATATCGACTACCAAATTGCGCCAATCAGACACCTTGTACCACACGCAAACGTGATAAGCCTTTACTTAACGTCTTTCGTTGTCGAACAACTGATCAACCACAGGAGTGTTGAAGATATATACGGCTCCGACGAACAAATCTACCACTGCATTAACGGCCAGATTGCCAAATATATCCATCCATAATGGCCTACGTTCCATCCCAGGCTTTTCAACAACCCATTTTCCGACCCGGCACTCTTCATACCGTTTGCTTTTTTAATAAATGAGCGTTTCTCCTCAACATAGGAGACCTGCACAGACTCGTAAATAATCAAGACCAAGCGCTTTATCACATGGTTCTGGCCCTTTGCATATTGCGATTTAGGGCGGTTGGGGTAAT
This sequence comes from uncultured Desulfobacterales bacterium, assembly GCA_964429315.1. GTDB lineage: Bacteria > Desulfobacterota > Desulfobacteria > Desulfobacterales. The sequence continues at coordinate 17,063 of CAYSBQ010000043.1, read as the reverse complement.
TCCTTTTATGTAGTTCTTTACTCCTTCAACGATGGCATCAGCCACCTCCTCCTGATAGCCGACCGTGTTTAGGCGACGGCATTCGCTCGGATTGGAAATAAAGGCTATCTCCACCAAGACACACGGCATCTTAGCACCAAGCAGAACATAAAAAGGGGCCTGTTTTATGCCATTGTCTTTGATTTTGTAACGTGGGGCCAGTTTCTGAACCATGGCCCTTTGGACATGGTCTGCAAGCGAACTTGATTCGTTGATCTTGGCGTTATTCATCAAGTCATTTAAGATCACATCCAAGTCGCTGATATTCTTGGCCGAAGTGGCATTTTCCCGTGCGGCAACTATGATTGCCTCGTTATCCGTAGCCAGATTCAAAAAATATGTCTCAACGCCACAAATGTGCTTGTTCCTGTGTGCATTGGCATGTATCGATATAAATATATCAGCCCTTTTCATATTGGCAATAGCAGTGCGTTCTTCTAAGGACAAAAAAACATCTTTCTCCCGCGTGAGTAAGACCTCGCACCCAAGTTTGGCATGAAGCTTTTTGGCCAGTCTTTTGGACACCTCAAGAGTAACGTTTTTTTCCAGCACCTCTTTGCTATATCCAACGGCCCCCGGATCTTTGCCGCCATGGCCGGGATCAATGACAATACGATTGACTCCAAGTGCGAGCTGTTTGGCCAGAGAGTTTTTGGGCATATTTTCTTTAGACCCGGCTGTCTTCTTCTTGTACTTTTTCCCCTTCCTTCCTACCTCCTTTCCGGCAATTCCATTTACGTCCAAAACAACGCGGAAAGGATCTTTCAACGAAAAGATCTTGAAATCGTCAATCGATTTAATGTCCAATACCACCCGTACTATATCCGGCCCATATTGAGCCGTACGCACATTGCTCAAAAGGTCATCGCCGATAGGCACAATTCGCTCCAAGTCGGCTCCAACACGTGCATTCTTTACATCAACATATAGCCGCGACGGCTTGCCTATGGCGGGGTCCCTTTTCAAGAGACGATAGGTGTAATAAACCTCCTTTTCCACATCAATGACAATACGCGTATAATCGGGGTTTGACCACACCCTCACATTATCTACCTTTGCAAGCGGGTTTTCGGCAGCCTTATATTCTTTCTTTTTAGAAGGGTGCAACTCAGTCTCTGTTATATGCCGGGATTTCTTTACCCCTTTTTCCGTCCCGTCAGAGCGAGGCTCCACCTCTTTGTGCTCACTCTCTTTGCTCTTCCGCAATAGCGTAATCGCCTTTCTGGCCTTGGAGGCATAGGGACTATCCGGAAAGCGTCTCAGTAGTCTGCTAAAATAATCAAGGGCCTCATGTTTATCATTAACACCGGTAGAAAACTTGCTCAGCCTGGAATAAAGGTCTCCTATCATAAACATGGCATCATCCGACCAAGGTCCGTTAGGTTGCGCCACATATACGGTCCTAAACTTCTCGACGCAAACAAACCAATTATGACGTTCCTTTTGTTTCTGTGAATCTTTAAGGAGCTCTTTATACGTCGCCAAGGCCTGTCTATACTCATATTCCAAGCTGGCCGATCCAATATCAGGCCTCCACAGCATAAAAGCCAAAAGGAAAAAGACCGGCAATAAGGATCTCCAGACATTCAAACGAGTTTTACAGAGGTCTTGGTTTATAGAACATTGCACCTTTATAATAATCCTTTTAGTTCATGTAGCCGGTTTAATGCTTCAAGAGGGGTCGTGGTATCAAGATCCAATTCTTTTAGGGCATTTATCACAGCGTGATCGGCCTTTTCAAAGAGGGCAAGCTGAACGCCTGAGGAAGGACTCACTTGTTCTTTGTCCTTCTTACTGTGGCCTACCTGGGGGAACCCTACCCCGTCCAATTCGCCGGCCTCTATGTTCCTAAGTATCTCTCTGGCCCTGTTCAGCACCTTTTCTGGAACACCGGCCAAACGTGCCACTTGAATGCCGTAACTCCTATTCGTACTCCCATCGATCAGTTTCCTAAGAAAGATAATCTCTTCATTCCATTCCCTAACTGCAACATTGCAATTCTTTACACGCCGTTTCGTAAGTGCCAAGTCAGTCAATTCGTGATAATGAGTTGCAAAAACAGTCTTGATTCCGCGCTCTTTCCAATCATGCAGATATTCAGCAACAGCCCAAGCAATACTCAAGCCATCGAAAGTGCTGGTACCACGTCCGATCTCATCTACAATCACAAGGCTCTTCTCAGTAGCGTTGTTTAAGATATTGGCACACTCCTGCATCTCAACCATGAATGTACTCTGCCCCCCGGCCAGGTTGTCTGAAGCACCCACTCGAGTAAAGATTCGATCCACAATACCTATGGAGGCCTCTTGGGCAGGCACGAATGAACCCATTTGGGCCATCAGAACCAGCAAGGCGGCTTGCCTTAAGACAGTTGATTTTCCGGCCATGTTAGGCCCTGTAATTATAAGCACCTGCCGTGACGTATTGTCCAGTTCAATAGTATTTGGAATAAACCTCTCCGATGTGATCAACTTCTCAACAACGGGATGGCGACTCTCCACCAAAGAGATGTTCTCACCTTCATGGACTATCGGCCTTATATAATCATTCTTGTCGGCAAGCTCCGCCAAACTTACCAATACATCTATTTCCGAGATAAAATCGGCCATTTTAGCTACACGGTGATTATGCCTGGCCTCCTTTTCACGAACCCCGCAAAACAGTTCATATTCCAGCTGGACCTGTTTTTCTTCGGCGCCAAGTATCTTCGATTCATAGATCTTAAGATCTTCCGAAATATACCTTTCTCCGTTGACTAAGGTCTGCTTTCTGATATAGTACGCTGGCACGGACTTGAGATTTGTCTTAGAAACCTCGATATAATAACCAAAGACCTTATTAAAACCAACCTTTAGGGAATTAATCCCAGTAGCCTTCCTTTCTTTGGCTTCTAAACGTGCAACCCAGTCTTTCCCCTCACGACCGATTTGGATTAGCTCATCAAGCTCTTCATTGAATCCCAATTTGATAATGCCGCCTTCACGTAACGTCAAGGGAGGATCATCACGAATCGCTTCTCTAATGAGGGCGGAAACATCAGAAAGGTCGTCCCATTGGTTTGAGATTCTCAAAAACTCACCACTGTCATATTCGCCAATAAGTCCACGCAATTTTGGAAGGCTCTCGATAGATAACCTTAACGCAGACAGGTCGCGGGCATTACAGCGATTAAGAGCGATTTTGGCATTCAGGCGCTCCAGATCATGAATCCCATCCATCAAATTTCTTATCGAGCGCCTTGCGATAAGATTATCTTTCGCCTCTTCAACACCGCCCAATCGCTGTTGAATCTGTTTAAGATCCAACAAAGGGTACTGAAGCCATGTGCGCAACTTCCGACCACCCATGGGGGTTTGGGTACAGTCTATGACATCCAGAAGCGAACCACGCCTTGTCCCACCTCTAAGTGCTTCAAAAAGCTCCAAATTTCTTTTCGTTGCCTCATCTATTACCATAAAATCAGAAAGCGAGTACGACACAATCCCTGAAAGATGGGCCAAATCTCCTTTGTGAGTATTATCAACATAACTCAACAAAGCTCCTGCGGCACAAACAGCAGAATGCCATTGATGACATCCGAAGCCTTCAAGAGAATAGGTCTTAAACTGCCTGCGGAGTCTCTCTTGTGCCGGGTGCAGCTCAAAGATATCATCTTCTAAAAAGCTTGTAGTGGCCATGTCCAGGCATTGAATTAGTCCTTTGATAGGAACTTCTTCGCCTTGAGACTCGGCGACTAAAAGCTCCTTTGGCTCTATTCGTCTACACTCATCTGACATTGCATCTAAATCGGCAGATTCGGTAACCTTGAAGATTCCAGTCGAGATATCAAGATTGGCCATACCACAACGCCCCTTGTACAGATAAAGCGCTGTTAGGAAATTGTTCGTTTTTGCATCCAGTATTTCTGTGTCAACAACGACACCTGGTGTTATAACCCGAACAACTTCTCTTTTGACAATCCCTTTAGCCTTTGCCGGGTCTTCCATCTGCTCACAAATGGCTACCTTAAAGCCTTGCCTGACCAATTGCGCAATGTAAGACTGCGCTGCATGGTGGGGAATACCGGCCATCGGTATAGGTTGTTCGTCTTTTTTGTTCCTGGATGTGAGGGCAATTTCAAGGACTCGAGAGGCAACCTTCGCATCTTCGAAAAACATCTCGTAGAAATCGCCCATCCGGAAAAAGAGGATTGCGTCAGGATAGTTTTCTTTAATAGACAGATATTGATGAACCACCGGGGTCGCTTTAGCCATGGCAATAAAACCCCTTTGGCCTCCAATAGGGCCCCTTAGACACTTGGGCTGTCTTCAGAGTGAGGTGTTTGGCTTGCAACAGACTGGCTCTTAATGGCATTCAGCTCATGTTGTAACTTGCGGACGGTTTTAGAATTAATTTCAATTGTTTTTTTTGCCCTAAAGCGCTCACCCAAACTATAAAAATAGGAAACGAGGAGCCCAACAAGAAAAAAACCTAAAAAATAAACAGCCAGAGGGATATGCCCTGTTTTGTACTGCCATACCAATAGATTAAGCTCCAAGGTCTTTTCGTCTAAAAAAACCTCCAGATTCTGGACAACCAAGATCACCAAAAATACCATCACAACAGAAAACAACACCGGTTTCAAAGCTTTCATTTTTTAATTCTCCTTATACTTCAATCAGCCCCTTCAAGTGCCTTAAAATGGGGTTTAAGATTCCTGTAGGTTGCTTTCAGGTGCTCCGGAATGACACGAACCTCGGCAAAGACTGTCATAGCATTTGTGTCCCCGTGCCAGCGAGGTACAATATGAAAATGGAGGTGCTGCTCAACCCCCGCACCAGCTACAACACCCAGATTAAGCCCAACGTTGAATCCATCGGGATTCATCACCTTCTTGAGCACTCCAATAGATTCCTTTACAGTTCTCAATAGATCCCCCATCTCCTCTTGGGTCAGTTCATCAAGGGAAGGCAAGTGTCTTCTCGGCGCAACCAACAGGTGGCCATTTATATACGGATACTTGTTCATCATGACCATCGACAAAGCGCCCTTATATAAAGTAAGGTCCCCTTTATCTGAAAGGCCAACACAAAAAATACACTCCTTTTCCTTTTCGTCCAAGATGTATTCCATGCGCCATGGCGCCCACAGTGTCTTCATATCACAACCTTTTTCAGTTTCCGGTTATCAGTTACCAGCCACCAGTTAGCAGTGGTTATTGGTAAGTGTTTAGTAAAGGCTCTAAATCTTTCATCATAGACTCAAATTTACTGACAACCAACTACTAATACTAGTTATTTTGGCGGTACTATAGCAAACTATGCCAAAAAAACAACCCCTTTCTCCCATCCCATCCGGGATAAATCAGCAATAAACATCTATTCTACCCACTGTCAATTGAGTTGTCACTATATTGCTGGGAGGCCGCCCTAGAGCTTAACCAACTCCACGTTTCCCCATACACCCAGTTCGGCACCTACTATAATGACAAGGCCCAAAACACCCTGGATATTTTTCCCAATGTTTACGGCGGTTGCAATATCCGTCTTTTTGGAAACATTGTTCCCGACAGCAGTAGCGGCCGCATCTGCAAGGGCGGCAGACTCCGATATCACAACGATCGCATCGGCGCTTCCGAAACTCAAAGAATGTCCAACTGTACCCGAGGAGGTACAAACCCCCATAGCGCTACCCGGAGAATCAACCCGAAGGCCCAACTTATTGCTCAAAGGCGAGGAACCGGCAAAAACGGCCAATGTTATTGGAAAGTTTGTATTGATAAAGATATCCCCGCCATTCTCAACCATTACCTCCCGACTATAGGCCAAAAGATCTTTACCCACATATTCGGCAATAGCACCTGCAACAGCAGCCATCGGGCCCACACCTGCCTTTTGGGCGGCCCAAATCATAGTCCTGACAACAGAAGGCGCAAAGCGATCTTCAGGAAATGGCGTCAATGTTTCCAGGAAATCCGGATAATCCTCGGCATATCTTTCCAATGGCAACCTGTGTTTCAGGACCAAATCCCTGGTCTCATTCTCTAAGAGCGTTTCGGCCCTTACTAACAAATCCGTTTCTTTAACAACTACACGAAACGATTCTAATCTGTCATCCTTGACAAAGCTACGATATGTACGATCCTGGTAAGTCATCATTTCGCTTGAATCCTTGAACCCTTGACCCCCTGCATCTTTTTAAGGCGAAAGCCGCAATCCTTATAAGGCGAAAGCCGCAATCCTTATAATCCTACCAACTCTTTTTACGAAACCGTCTAAATCTGACTTTTTACGATTTCATCAAAGATGAACGCCGAACATTGAACATCGGACGTCCAACGTCGAATGAAAAGCAAACACCTAAAACCAAATATCCAACAGCTATTTGTTGTTTCTTTATCTTTTTCCATTCAAAATTCGATGTTGGACGTTCATTTTTTTTACGAGTCTGTCAGGATTAGAAAAGGCCCCCATACTCCCTCTAACACTCTGTCTCTACAGCACTATAACCGAGGAAATCTTTCACATCATCGGCCAGGGCCTTCCCGACCTTAAGTCGCAGTTGGTTCGGCAAAGCAATGACGGTTTCTGTCTTTTCAGGCATCCTTAGATAAAGATAAGCGCCACAAGTACCCTTGTGCTTTTCTAGTATCTCATAGAGTCCTTCCAGTTTTTTCTTGTCAAGATATGCTATGTCCAGGTTCAATCGAACCTTTGTTGTCCAGGTTTCATCGGCCTTTTCTATGGCAATGACTGAATCGGCAAGGATTTTTGCCGACCTTTCATCTTTTGTTACATGCCCCTCGACAAAAATAGCGGCATCTTTGTAGATAAGATCCGATACGGTGGAATAAACCGACGAGAAGAGGGTAACTTCCACGAAACCACTTAGATCTTCAAGGGTAACAAAGGCCATAACATCACCCTTTCTGTCATTATAAAGTTTAAAATCCCTTACAATTCCTGCCATACGAATAACAGCGCCGTCTGAAGCCTCTTGAACCTGCAAAGAGTCGGTAGTGGCAAACTTTCTAATAATAACATCGTATTTGTCTAACGGATGGCCGGTAATAAAAAAGCCGAGCGAGTTCTTTTCGTAGTTTAGTCGCTCATCTTCATCCCACTCTTTGATGTCAGGAAAACCTGAATAAACAATATCCATGCCTTGATTCGGAAAGGCCTCAAAAAGACTGATTTGACCATCCATACGATCCTTTTGGATCTTGTGTCCAATCTCCATGGCCTCATCCAACACCGCCATCATCTGAGAGCGTTTGGCGCCGGTACAGTCAAAGGCGCCACACTTGATAAGACTTTCTATAACCCTTCGATTGACCTTTTTGAGATCAACCCTTTCACAGAAGTCAAATATTGACTTGAAGGCCCCTCCAGAATTTCGAATATCACGGATCGACTCGATGGCCCCTTGTCCAACGTTTTTTACAGCGACCATGGCAAAACGGATTGCACCATCTAACACAGTAAAATCAACATCACTCTCATTCACATCGGGCGGAAGAACTTCTATATCCTGGGCACGACACTCGGCAATATATTTGACCACCGCTTCCGTCGAATTCATCTCGCTTGTAAGGATTGCAGCTATCAATTCTACGGGAAAATAGGCTTTGAGATAGGCCGTCTGAAAGGCAATCATGGCATAGGCAGCGCTATGGGCCTTATTGAAACCGTAACGTCCGAACTTTTCCATAAGGTCAAAAATCTCTTTGGCTTTTTTCTTTGAGATACCCTTCTTTTCCGCCCTGCCAAGGAAACGCTCACGCTCCTTTGCCATCATGTGGCTAATCTTTTTTCCCATCGCTTTCCTGAGATTATCTGCCTCAGCCATGGAATAGTCTGCCAGCACCACCGCAATATTCATGACCTGTTCTTGATACAAAATGACACCATAGGTGTCTTTCAATATAGGCTCAAGCTCCGGAACGATATAGATTACTGGAACCCGACCGTTTTTTCTTTCCACAAAGGCATCATGCATGCCACTGTCCAAAGGACCTGGACGGTAAAGCGCCACCAGGGCAATAATATCTTCAAAACAAGCGGGTTTTAAACGGCCAAGGAGGTCTTTCATCCCTGAGCTTTCCAGCTGAAAAACACCGGTAGTCTGAGAAGCAGACAAGAGTTCGAAGGTCTTTTTATCTGTCAAATCGAGTCGTAACAAATCCGGGGGATCATTACCCGCTTTTTGTATAATCTCACAGGCATGTTTCATAACGGTCAGGTTACGAAGTCCCAGAAGATCAAACTTTATCAGTCCAATCTTTTCAATGGCCTTCATGGCATACTGGGTTACGACCTCACCTTTTTTTCCCCTTGCAAGGGGAAGGTACTCTACTAGCGGCCGGTCAGAAATCACTGCTCCAGCCGCATGGGTAGAGGCATGCCTGGCCAGTCCCTCTAGGGTCTGTGCAATCTCAATAAGTTCCTTTATATGCGGCTTTTCTGTGATCAGTTTCTTAAGTTTCGGCTCACGAGAAATAGCGGACTTAAGGCTTATATTCGGCACATCAGGGATCAATTTGGCGATAATATCAACCTCACGCAAGGCAACACCAAGGGCTCTTCCCACATCTCTGATAACTGCTCTGGCCTGCATCTTGCCAAACGTGATGATTTGGGACACGTAGCGCGAACCGCCATACTTATCCACAAGGTATTTGAAGACTGCATCTCTGCCTTCTATGCAAAAATCGATATCAATATCCGGCATACTCTTTCTGGCCGGATTGAGGAACCGCTCAAATATCAGCCCATAGGCCATTGGATCTAAATCCGTAATTCCTAACGCATAAGCCACCAGACTGCCCGCCGCGGAACCTCTTCCCGGGCCAACGGGAATATCTTGTTTCTTGGCAAAGCGAACAAAATCCGCCACTATCAAGAAATAACCAGGAAACCCCATTTCTTTTATAACACCAAGTTCATAGTCAAGCCGCCTGCCGTACCTTTGGTTATCAGCATCTGAAAATTCGGGGTTTTTCAAGCAAATATCCTTAAGCCGTTGTTCCCACCCCCTTCTAACCTCTTTTTCAAAATACTCTTCCAAGTCCAAAACGCACTGAGGCCCATCACGGCCTGCTTCTTTCTCGGTATCTTTAGGAATCTCAAAATTCGGAAAATGATAGGAATTCAGATCCAATTCCACATTACAGCGCCTACTGATTTCAACGCTATTTCTAATGGCACCGGGGTAATCTCTGAAATAGTCTTTCATCTCATCAGGAGATTTGAAATAGAGTTGATCCGTTCGAAACCTCAAACGATTTTTCTCTTGGACGGTTTTACCTGTTTGAATACACAATAAAACATCGTGGGCACGAACATCTTCACGGTCCAAGTAATGGCAATCATTTGAAGCTACAAGAGGAATTGAAAGCTCCCGGCTCATTTCCAAAAGAGCCTCGTTCACTCTTTCCTGGGCCTCAATACCATTGTTTTGCACCTCAAAGTAGAAATTGCCTTTGCCGAACATACTCTCGTATTCCCGAGCAACATCAGCCGCCTTGTCTGTGCGCCCCGCTTGAATCAATTGCGGAATCTCCCCATGAAGGCAGGCACTTAACGCTATTAGCCCCTCATTACACTCGGCAAGGATTTCCTTATCCATTCTGGGCTTATAATAAAATCCCTCCAAATGAGCAGATGTAACCAATCTGCAAAGATTCTCGTAACCCTTGGCATTCTTTGCCAGCAAGACAAGATGATTAAGCCCATGCTTATTGCGTGGGTCCTTTTCAAAACGGCTTGCACTGGTCACATAGGCTTCGCATCCTATGATTGGTCTGATTCCTGCCTTATGAGCCTTCTGGTAAAAATCTATTACACCATACATCGTGCCGTGATCGGTTATGGCCACTGAATCCATTTTGAAGGCGGCGGCTCGCTCCAACAGGGAATCGATGCGTATGGCGCCGTCAAGAAGGCTATACTCGGTATGGACGTGCAGGTGAACAAAGTCGGAATTGGACATCAGTCTAACATCTATTAATCATTTAGGGTTATCGTCCTAACCTACTTACAAAGTCTAAGTTTCTCATTTTCTGCAAGGATCCACAACACAATCACACTGTGGAGTAAATACGGAATGGGGTTTTATAACATAAACTGTATTATGGCGCAACCAGGGACACTGGGTGGAATGATGGAATACTGAAATGTTGATTTTAGGTGGATGAAATCCGCATCGCTAAGTTATTTTGAAATATGAACGTCGAACATGGAACATCGAACGTTCAAGGTCGAATGAAAAACAAAGATCCTATACGGAACAGTAATACCATCCGCCACAAGTTCATCATAGCCGTGTTCAGAGATCCTAATGTCCCCATTTTTGATTAAACGGAAATAAAAAGAGCTACATCCAGAAGGTCTCAACCTCTAGTACCGAATATTGCTAAGCTATATGAGGCTTGAAACAAAGCAGCCGCCGCCGCTACTACCCCCGCTGCTGCCGGCAGAAACAGCAAGCGTAGTAGCACTTTTAACGTTTGAGTAGTCGGAGTTGCCGGTACTGTTGTACGCTTTTACGCGATAGTAATAGGTTGAAGAAGCACTCAAAGCTGTATCATCATATGTTGTGACACCTGCATCAACAGTGCCTATTTCCGAATACACCCCTCCCGAACCAGCCTTTTGTTCAACACTGTAGCCCGATTCCGCCGCAGAATTGTCCGACCACGACAGCTCAATTCGACTGCTCGAAACGCCACTGGCTGACAGGCCAGTCGGTGCAATAATATATGTCGCTTCATTGTCTTCATTCGAATAGCTGGAGTTTCCTGCCCCACTGAAGGCACAGGCACGATAATAGTACGTGGTGCCATCAGTAAGCGCAGTGTCCGTATAGGCTTCCGCATTCTCTTCTATTGTAGCGATGTGTGCGTATGTTCCACCTGATCCGGTTTTTCTTTCTACCTTGAAACCAGATTCGTCATCGGCAACATCCGTCCAGCTAAGACCAATTTGGCTGCTTGAAAGCACTGATACACTAAAACCGGTTGGGGCATCCGGGCTATTGCCCGGAGGATTGATGCAGGTATTGGCATTGATTCTGCCGGCCATAAGAACCTTTCCAGTTAATCCTGACAGGACATCCACACCGTTAAGGATACGCGGTTTAACATCGCTATACTCATAACCGACAACATCCTCAGCCCAGATCAATGCCGCAAGACCTGCCACATGAGGAGTCGCCATTGAGGTCCCGCTCATATACTGATAGGCATTCCCGGCCTTTGTACTGTATATATTCACACCAGGTGCAGCCACATCTACAGATACCCCACCGTAATTCGAAAAAGACGCCCGCACGTCGACCTGGTTTGTGGCAGCTACGGCTATGATGTTGGCAAGGTCATGACTTGCCGGGTATACGGCCTGACCAGCCGCGTCATTATCCCAACCGGGGCCTACATCGTCATCTCCGTGATTTCCCGCTGCCGCCACAAACAATATGCCCGCATCTCCGGCGCTTTTTATGGCATCGTATTCCAAAACCGAATAACTACTACCGCTAAAACTGGCATTGATAATCTTGGCCCCATTGGCAATGGCATAATTTATGGCCTCAACCTCATCTGCTACTGTGCCACTGCCGGCGTTATCCAAGATCTTGAGCGGCATGATGGATACAGCCCAATTGACACCAACGATGCCTTTCGCATTGTCACCTTCAGCCCCAATTATTCCTGAAACATGCGTGCCGTGATAAGATCCGCCTGAACTATTGTCATCGTCAGGATCATTGTCGTCATTCACAAAATCCCAACCTCTGACATCGTCCACTTTACCGTTGCCGTCCGTGTCTGCCCCGTTTTCGGGTTCGTCATCATTACTCCAGATATTGGCAGACAAGTCTTCATGGTCCCAATCAGCGCCTGTGTCAAGAACTGCCACGATCACAGCACTGTCTCCTGTCTCAGTCTCCCACGCTTCGGGTGCATCTATGTCGGCATCAGATGTACCGCTGGCGCCATTGACATTCTGCCCGGTGTTGTGAAGTCCCCATAAGAGGCCAAAAGACGGATCATTCGGCGTTGCCGTGGCATAACGGTAATAATTCGGCTCCGCATATTCTACATCCGGATCATTCCGGTATATCTCCAAGGCCTCTTCTACGGTCATGCCTTCGGGAAGCTTTATGTGCTGAGCGCCGGTAATCTCATAGGTTTTTAAAGAGGAAACACCCATCCTAGCACGATAATCGGCTGAGGCGGCAATGCGAACAGCAGGAGTAAACTTTACCAATAGTTCACCCGGAACATAAGCCGGCGCTTGCTCGACATTCGTTTCCGCCACCGCAACAGTCCACGGAAAAAAGGCAAAAAAGCAAATGGCAAGGATTACCTCCATCGCACCTAGTATAATTATTTTCTTCATCATGGTAGTTTCCATCCAGAAATGGCCCTTTCCCACAATCATGCCTGCCGGCATACAGATAAGCGCCAATCTGCGGAGTTACTTGTGCGACACACCACGTCACGCCGCGGCTAAACTCCTTGTCGTGACTCGGGGCGTCCATGCCTCTCGCCCTTTGGGTCCCGTTTTTAACGGAATCCAATTCCGCTATCCTAAGAAACAGTCCTTTATTTTGTGGAAACTTGAATTCGTATTTCTACTCGAAAATACTTATGCGGGAATTTTGGCTATCTATGATGAAGATTCTTCCAGATTGGTTTATTAAAATATACGAAGGATAATGGAGCCGTCCCTCTCTCCATCCGAGGCGTGAAAAATCAAAGAGAAATTCCCCTCGCTTGTTAAAGACAAGGACCTTGCACATATGCTGATCCAAGACATATATGAGACCCTTTCGATCCACAGCAAGGCTTACAGGAAAACGAAACTCTCCAGGCTTAGTCCCCCTTTTGCCAAAGCTAGACAATAATTTCCCGCCGGCGCTATAAATACGCACAGAACCATCAATCGTACTAATCGTATATACGCGACCACTGGAGTCCACCCTTACATCCTTAAGGCCTCGCCCGTTTTTTACGGGAATCTCTTTGCTAAATTCCAAATTCATATCAAAAATAAGTATACGCCGGTTCGCCTTATCGACCACATAAAGGTTATCGAATGAGTCAATAGCCAGGTTGCATGGATATATTCGATTTTCAGATGGAATAAGAGAAAGATCTATCGGGTTAATATCCTTTCGCGCTATGTCAATCACAATGACCTTGCCTTCACTGGGCTGTGTCACGAAGAACCGACCTCGGCTGTCTCTAGAAAGGCTTGTAGGCCAGTTCAAGGCATCCCCTCCGGTAAACTCGGAGATAAACTTGAAATCGGCGTCAAAGGCAAGTATGCGATTGTTGCCGGCGTCCGTCACATAAAGGCGGTCTTTGGCTTCATCATAGAACAAACCGCCAAGAACACCAAGCCGGCCAAACTCTCCGCCACTGGTGATGGAAGTCAGGTATTTTACCTGCTCCTCACTGGACCCGGCCACAGGTATAAGCAAACAACAAAACACAACGAGGGGGAAAAAATAAATCTTCCTAGGCTTATTACTAATCATCTTCTTTTCTCACCATCTGTAGCTAGTGGCCATCCATAAATGGCCTTCCAAAACGTCTTTCCTTCCCCACCAACCACTGATCACCGACCACTACCCACTGATCACTGCCTAATACCCCTTATGACACTGTACACAAAGTTCCTTCTTTCGATCAAACCGCAGGGCAAACTGATTAGGGCTGCCCATTAGATTGTGACAGGTAATGCATGTAATCTCCTGTTTCGATCTGGGATCAATGGCCTTCTCCCCTATGGGATGAGTAAATTTTGCGTGTCTTTCGTGACACCCAGTACAGTCCTTAACCTCATCCCCGGCAAAGAAGAGTTTAAAATTAGATCCATGGGGACGATGACATGGAGTACATTCCTTTTTTTCCAACAGAGGATGTTTATACCTGTTTTCCTCGTCGTTTACATGACGTTTTGTATCCTCATGACAATTAAAACAAATCTTCGCCTCTTTCGCCTTTCTCAAGGCCTTCTCATCTGAGGCGTGAGGGTTATGACAATTCACGCAAAATATCCCCTTGGTTACGTGGCTGTTAACCTTATTGAAGGTTTCCAAAACCTTGGGATGACACCCCGCACATACAAAGGCGCCTTTGCTTTTCAACCCCAAAGGATCTCGAGACTGAAGCCCATTGTGGCATGATTTACACCTTTTGCGCGCAAAGGGCGTGTGCATGGCCTCCCTGACAAGTCCCTTACGACTAGATCCGTGAGGGTTGTGGCACGACATGCAGTCCGTATCCTCCATAGGATAGCCAAGATGAGCACTTTTTGTCCTACTGTCAGAAATTGAATGACAACCCACACACAGGTTTCTCCTCTCTTTTTTTGCTAAAGCCTCGTAATCGGACGCGTGAGGTCTGTGGCAAGTGAGACATAGGCCTTTACTGACAGGGCTGTGCTTGTATTTCTTTGAAAAGCTTCCATCTTTGTTGCTATGGCACTCAAAACAAAGTTGCTGGCCCTTGGCCTTTAACAGCTTCTTGTTATTCGAGGCATGAGGTTTGTGACAGGAAAGACACTCCCCTTGCTGAAAAGGTGCATGCTTATGATTTTTGGTCATGAGTTTATTTTCACGCTGATGACACCCCTTGCAAAGTTTATCGATTTTATCCTTAACTAGATGCTCATGTTTTGCAGCATGGGGGTTATGACAGCTTGAACATTTGAATTCCTTAAAGGGCTCGTGAACATCATTCCGGGAAAGCTCCTCCTTAAGGCCAGGATGACACGACAGGCACTTTTTAAAACTAACCTTTGGGTTTCTTGCAAAACTATCCTGGACAACTAATATCGAGAGCAGACATACTACACCCAAGGTCGCTATCAAGTATTTGTAAATTCGATGTGGATACATATTCACGCTTTCGCAATCATACAAACACTACTTCGAAAATGGACTTTTCATAAGCCTCAAGCGCAAACCCGCGGGAAACGCCGTATTGGGTCAAAATATGCCATTTATGGATGGGCACTAATGGCATGCCGTGCATTCTCCCTTTTCAAAGGGGGCATGCAGGACCTTGCGCATCAAGCCCTCATTATCCGCACTGTGCCCTTCGTGACAGCCGGTACAATCGGTCCCTTCCAGGCCAATTGCGTGATGGGCAACTCTCATAGAAGCCTCGTCAAGCTTATGACAACCTTTGCAAAGATCTGCTCCTGTTTCTGCAAGTAGATCCTCAACATCTGCGTAGTGAGGCACGTGACACTCCAAACAGGTCTCTTCTTTTGCCGGCATGTGCTGAAATCTGTCTTTTTCCAGATGCTCGGCTAAATCCTTATGGCATGACAAACACAGACTCCCTAATGGCCTATTTAACCGCCCGTCTATCTTGCTTCCATGCGGATTGTGACACTCCGTACATTTCCCATCCTTGAAGGGAGCATGGTTATAGGCACTTTTTTCTGACTCGGCCTTCATACCCTTGTGGCATCCATAACAAATATCGTCGCCTGATGCATCTAGCTGAAAATCATTATCACTGGCGTGTGCATCATGACACGTAAAACATCGCCCGGCCCTGAAAGAATCGTGAATACTCCCGCCGGCGATCTCATCCAACATGCCCTGGTGGCAGTTGAAGCAAATCCTGTCCGGCGCTTTAATCAAAAGCTTTTTCTGGACTGTCGAGTGTGGGTTGTGACAAACCACGCAGCGTCCGATACGAATCGGAGTGTGTACATTTACACGATCAAAAAGCATCTTTTCCTTTTGGTGGCACGTGTAACACAGTTTCTTCTCAGTAAGTTTTAGTTCATATTTCTCCTCGGAAGCATGTGGATCGTGACAAGTTATACACTCACCCGCCTCGACGGGGCTGTGAACAACCGGCCGTGAAAATGCTTCTTTAGTATGACACTGGAAACAAAGCGCCTTGCCGGTGTTTATCAATGTATGATCATTGGCTGACGCGTGTGGGTCATGGCATGCGGTACAGTGGTTGTCTTGTACCGGCTTGTGAATATTGGTTTTTTTGAACAATGACTCTGTTTCTTTGTGACAAAGATAACACAGCTTTCCGTCAGATGTAACGATCTGGCTACTGTAATCTGTAGCATGGGGGCTATGGCAGGCCAGGCAATCACCTTTTCCTGCGGGCAAATGGACGTGGCTTTTCTTAAAGTCTTTCTTGCTCTTTTTGTGACATCCGTAACAAAGCTCAGCTCCCTGCAACCTCACCTCCAATGAGCGGTCCGACCCAGGTTGATAGTGACATTTAACACATTGGTTTTCGTCAAGAGGCGTATGTACAAATTCGCGGAGCAACTTCGTGTTTGACGAGGAATGTGGCGTGTGACATGACACGCATGATTTCTCTCCGGGCCTATACCCGGCATGAGCCGTTTTAAACTCTGAGCTGTCAAGATTATGACACTTCTTACAGATATCTTCCTTAGACTCAATGAGGTGTTTTCCATAATCGGAGCCATGAACATCGTGGCAGGTTAAACACCCCTTTTCAGAAAACGCCTCATGTTGCTTCTGCCTTGTAAAAGGGCCCTTCTCGTGGCAAATAAAGCAAAGATCGCGTCCCTTTTTCTTTAGCAAATTCTTGTTCATCGACGAGTGAGGATCATGGCAACTTAAGCACTCTTCATTCTTGACTGGGCCATGGACATGCTTTCGTTTAAGGAAGTCATGTGTATTCTTATGGCAACTATAACAAAGCTTTTTTTTGTCTACTCTCAGATAAGCCCCCCCGATAACCCCGTGAGGCCTGTGGCACAATTCACAATCACCATCGCCTACAGGTCCGTGAACAACCTTGTCCTTTCTGAACTTTTCTACCTCCTTCTGATGACAATCCACGCACTTTTTCTTGACCAACCCCATGGGAAACCGCTTTTCACAAGCAACAACCCCCCAAATGGTCACTACCAAAACCAACAACAACAAAATGGCCATTTTTCGCGTCTTGGTGACTTTGCGACTAAAATCCCCTTCCCTACTCTCCCTGCTCAACAGGCACATCCTTCCAGTACTTTTCTTTT
>CAYSBQ010000042.1:1523-18150 GCA_964429315.1 uncultured Desulfobacterales bacterium | reverse complement strand
GGTAGTGGTAAAGGGGGCCTCGAACGCTTGTTTTTGAGCATGGGAGTCTTGTTGGCGGAAAAAGGGGGGATATTCGATGGAGATTGATAAAATAAGAGGGTATGTTGATTCAACGAGATTGACCGAACAGAAGAATAGGGACAAAGGAGGGGCTTTTGGACAGATTTTGGATAAGACCATGGATATGATTCAGGCCGACCAATGTTCCAAACTGAGCCCTCCCCAGGCAAGTGAAGTCGTTTCGGTCGAAGGTTGTCAAGTCGCCCGCGTCGACAGACAGGTATTGCGACGTGCTTCTAATATGCTTGACATAATGGAAAAATATGCCCAGGCCCTTAAAGATCCAAAAAAGACTCTAAAATTTATTGAACCCATAGTGCTGCAGATGCAGGAACAACTCATGGGTTTGAAAGTGGATTCTTCAACGCACGATGATGGATTTGAGAAGCTTGTCAATCAAATCACTGTTACTGCCGGTGTTGAGGCGTTCAAATTCAATCGGGGTGACTATGTCGTGTAATTACGGCCCTAAAACGTAATATTTTAAGGTTCTTTCTCCCGATTAGTTGATTTATATAAAGAGGCTGTTTTAAAAGATGAACGTCCAACATTGACGGCGTTCATTTGTTTCAACCTTTCACTTGCATCTTTATAAGGCGAAAGCCGCAATCCTTATTTTATCATCCTACCAACTCTTTCGGAGATGATCCTATTTTAAAAAGTACGAAGGTATGTGCCAACGAAGAAAGATATCGCCTTTCAGAAAGACCTTCCATTATGCCTGTTGAGACTTGCTTAAAATTAGCAACTTATTTCCTCTATCAATAATCCTCTTGATTTATGATAAAGATGGACTTATAAGGTGTTAAGGGTTCGTCGCTTAATAACTCTCACAACTTACTGGTTTTTTGGGCCGTCTTCTGCGTTGCTCGGTTGGTTGCATACCTTGGTATGCTCCCACCTGCGCACCTTGAATACAACCCAAAATCCTTCGCAGTCTTAAGACACTTATTGCGTGACGAAATCTAAAAAGTCGCAAACGTTCACAGCCCGCCCTGGTGCGACTCATAGCATTATTCCAAATCTGTGCTTGAGTAGGCTTAAACCATACTTTTCGTATATATAGTGCCTAGTCGGTCTGGGCCATGGGTTCATGGCTCAATGTTCAGGGTTAGGGACAAGGACAAAATTGAAGACCCGATTTGTGGGGATGTGGAAATGTTGTTGAGAATGCAACCACTGAACCTTTGAACACGTGAACGTCACAAAAAGTCTTTTGGGAAAACTGGTTTTGTGGTAATAACGCAGGCCTTTGGATGTGGCTTTTGGAGCACATAATTGTTTTACGAGGGGTGTGCAGAGGGCTCCATGGAAAAGATATTAGTCGTAGATGATGATCCCGAGGTTTTAGAGGTTATTTCCGAGATACTCCGGCAGGCCGGATATGACGTAGATCAAGTGGGTGAGGGCAGAGAAGCGATTCAGCGCGTTGAGGACGATTTTTATGACTTAGTCGTGACGGATCTGAATCTGCCGAAGGTCGATGGCATGAAGGTCTTGCAATACGTCATTGATCAATCTCCAGGCACAATATGTATAATTATGACCGGTTATGGTACGATTAGAAGTTCAGTAGAAGCTATCAAGAGGGGGGCATTTGACTATATCAGCAAGCCTGTTAAATCAGATGAAATTTTGCTGGTAGTCGAAAAGGCCATAAAGTTCAGACAGCTTGAGAAGGAGAATACTTTCCTAAAGCAGCAGTTGCGCAAGAAATATCGCTTTGATAACTTTATCGGTGACAGTCAACCGATCCAGAAGGTCTTCGAGCTGATCGAAAGGGTGGCTGATACGGATAGCACGGTCCTTATCACCGGCGAAAGTGGTACAGGCAAGGAACTCATCGCCAAGGCCCTCCATTACAACAGTTACCGTCGGGACAACCCCATGATTGTTATCAATTGTGGGGCAATTCCTGAAGAACTCCTGGAAAGTGAACTCTTTGGGCATGAGAAAGGGGCGTTCACAGGCGCCCATAAAATGAGAGTAGGTCGCTTTGAATTGGCCAACGGTGGGACCGTATTTTTGGATGAGATTGGAGACATGAGTCCCAATTTGCAGGTTAAGTTATTAAGAATACTTCAGGAACAGAAGTTTGAGCGGGTAGGTGGCACGAGAACTCTTGAGATTGATGTTCGTATCATCGCTGCTACCAATAAGAATTTGATTAATGCTGTTAATGGGGGAAAATTCAGGCAAGACCTTTACTATCGACTAAATGTTATTCCAATGAAAGTCCCACCACTGCGGTTGAGAAAGTCAGATATTCCTCTACTTGTTGATTTTTTTATAAAAAGATTTAACAAACGGCAAGGGGGACGCATTTTCGAATTCACCCAGGAAGCCGTAAATGCCCTGCTGGACTATACTTGGCCCGGTAATGTGAGGGAACTTGAAAACTTGGTTGAGCGGCTGGTTATCCTGTCAGATGATGAGAAAATCGGCCTTGAGGATATACCCGGCTCAATCAAAGGGAAGACAAGCAAGGTTGAGTCTATTCAGGTTAAGATCCCTAAGGACGGAATTGTCTTTGAACAGGCTGTTGAAGAATATGAGAAGAAGTTGATCCTTCAAGCCTTGAGCGAGACAAATTGGGTAAAGACCAAGGCGGCGAGGTTGCTCAATATAAATCGAACTACTCTTATCGAAAAGATGAAAAAGAAAAAGCTTCATAATTCTGCCATTGCCTCATGATGGGGTCCTCCCGTCAAAAATCTGACAGCCAATCAAATCAAGGTTCTTTCTGTCAAAAATCTGACAGCCCGCAATAGTTCCAGGATTTCACTTTGGTGCTGAGCCTTCCTCCAAGATTATTTATTCCTTGATAATACAATCGGATAAATAAGGAAATATGCGCAATTAGTTGGGCATAAGGCCTTGGCATGTTAATTGCTCAATCTGTTGATTCTAGACAATCATGGTGGTTTGCCGGTGCCTTGAAGGGGATATCTGTAGCTTAATCAACAAAATCTTCACCAAACAAGAATGTGCTTTGCAACTAAAAAAACGGGTCTTTCAATATTTATCGCAATAGTTATTGCCTTAGGGGCATATGTTCATGCTGAAGGCAAGGACTATGGTGTTATTGAGAAAGTCTCAACTTACCGTGAGGGAAATACATCAGTTGTTCTCATTGAGCTGGCTGGCCATTCGACTTACAAGGTGATTCACGTTGAAGACAATGAGATGCTGATCGCATTTAGGGATACCGAACTTTCCAGCCAAGTTTACATCAGTGAGACTATCTTAGGCGACGATCTGATAAAAGGACTGGAAGTTGTCGAGAGGCCTTTTCACGTAGCCTCTGTTCTTGTCAAGACGTATAAACCGTATGAACAGATTGAGTGCCAGATAAAGGAAGATGGAGAGAGATTTCGTATTGAGATGAGACATAGGCTGAAAACTTCCGTAAAGGGTTCGCAGCAGACTTTTTCTATGCCTTTGCCTCGTCGGTCAGATCCGGGTCCAGGTGAAAATGGTAATTCCAGGGCGCAAAAGAAGGTTGAAGAATCTTTGGCATTGAAGGACTGCGCTACGGAGGACTGCCCCCTTTTTCTGAAGGCAAAAGAGTGCTACAGGGCAGGCAAATGGGATAAGGCACTGGTAATTTTTGAGAAAATTATTCGAGTTTATCCAAGAAGTCGCCACTTGGAAGAGAGCTACTTCTTGATGGCCAAGAGTTTTCATGACAAATTTAAAGATGAGATGGCAGATCATCTTCTGGAGATAACAGAGCGTTATCAGACTGCTATGAACAAGTTTCCGGAATCTAATCATGTGGTTGACGCTTTGCTCTCTATGGGAAAATGTTTTTTTCATGTCGGTCAGTACTACGAAGCGACGACGTATTTCGATCTGGCCATCAAAAAGGGTAAGGATCGGCAGGTTATGGCGGAGACTCTATTCTACCGTGGCAAGATCTTTGCCTTGACAAAAAACCCCCTAATGGCACTCAGGTGCCTCGAAAAAGTAGACCAAGAGTATTCTGAGTCAAAGTATGCGCAAGAGGCGAAACTGGAAATAGCAAAAACGCTCTACCAAATGAAATCATTCAAGCGTTCATTAGGGGTGCTTAGTGAATTTGTAACTATGCGACCTGACAGTATCTACAAGAACCCTGATATACTACTGTACGAGGGCTATAACTATTATGAGCTTGGGAGATTAAAAGAGGCAAGAGATGTATTCTCTAAGGTGGTAAATTACTTTCCTGAGATGGAGAGCACTGATCTAATCTTGACAAGGATTGCTGATACCTTTCGAGAAGATGGCATGGAGGCCAGGGCCACCAAGTTATACAGCCTGGTTGCAAGAACATATCCCGATTCTGAAGCCGGTCTCATTAGCTTGCTTCGTCTTGGCGAAGGGGCAGAGCAGGCGGAAAATGAAAAGCCGCCACTATTAGATGAAAAAAGGCCGGTAGATGCAAAAAGCCCAGGGAAAGGTGAGAGAAAACCGGGAGAAGAAAGATCTAAAGAGGCCGCTGAGATCTATGAACAAATCATAAAGAGGTATCCCGACAACCCACTATCTCAGGTTGCTATATTGAAGCTTGCAAGTTTGCACAAAAAGAACAAGGAGTATTCGAAATGTATCGAATCACTAGAAAAGCTGTTAGCAAAGGATCCTAAAACAAAACTTAGGGACAAAGTTGAGCATGTTATCCAGGAAGCAATGCTCAAACTTGCTACTGTTCAAAGGAAAGAGGGGAATTGTGAAGAGAGTGTGATGACTTTAAAGACGATCTTATTGGACTATCCTCGAACAAATCTGCGTGAAGAGGTGAAGGAAGGTTTGTCAAAATCGTTGGTAGCTGTTCTGGAAAAGAAAGAAATAACAGGAGGGGCTGAAGCTGTCATAAACTATCATGAAAGTCTAAAAGATAAGTTGCCTTTCGAAGCTATGCCCAATGTCTTGCTGCAGCTTGGAAGTGCCTATAAAAAGCTTCATTTGTATGGTTATGCCGAATCGGTATTCATGAAGGCCAGAAAATTTTATACGGAAAAAGATCTACCCGCGGATCTTCTGTTAGCTTTAGGAGAATGCAGTTATAAAGGGAAAAACTTTGATAATGCTCAAGACGTTTTGAAGGCCTTTATTTCAAAGTACCCGACACATAGACAGGCTCCGAGAGCCCATTTTTGGCTAGGAAATATTTTTCTAAAAAAAAAGGAATATAATAAGGCCTTGAAGTCCTTGAAGCTTGCCATTAACCAGAATCTGGACAAAGAAAGTTATGGCAAGGCCCTCATTGCAACAGCGGAGGCTCTAAACGGTCGGGGCGATTATAAAGGAGCAGTCAAGCCGTTGAAGGAGGCGGTGATTCTTTTGGGGAATGGTGATAGCAGCGCTTCGGAGGATATGTTTATTGCATACCGGGAGCTTGGTGAAACCTACTTAAATCTTGGGCAGAAAGAGAGGGCTGTTGGAGCATTTGAGAGTGCTTTGCAATTGAGGCCGGAAGGATCAGATGCCTATGACCTGCAGTTTCAGATCGCAAAATGTTACCAGGCAATATCTCCAGCGAAGGCAGAAAATATGCTGAATCGGATTGTGTCTTCTGGAGATCCGTTTTGGAGCAATGTTGCCCAAGCTAGAATCAACGAAATCAAAATGAAGGAATCGGTCGATAAATTTGGTTTCAATAAATCCTAAACTCGAATTTCGACATCTGAGCATTACATGGCAAACAAAAAAAGCATACTCTTGGTAGAAGATCAATATGACGAAAGAATGGCACTGTGTGACACCCTAAACAGCTGGGGATTTGATGTAACGGCTGTTGGCGACGGCAGGGAGGGTTATGAAAAATTCAGGGCGGTTGATTACAGTGTTGTGATTACTGATCTGAAGATGCCGGAGATGGACGGTATTGAATTACTAAGAAAGCTAAAAAACAAAAAACATAACGTTCCTGTTATCATGATGTCGGGTTACGCTACAGTGCAGTTTGCTGTTGAAGCTATGAAGATGGGAGCCTTCGATTTCGTGACAAAGCCTCTTATACCAAAAGTCATAGAATCAACGGTAAAAAGGGCTGTAGCTAACGGTTCGAGTTTAGACACTTTAAATGACACAAAACGGTTTGAACCGTTCATTATAACAAAGAACCGTCATCTCCTTAAACTGTTAGATCTGGCAAGGGATATAGCTGATAGCAAGGCCTCAGTCTTTATCCAAGGGGAAAGTGGTACCGGTAAAGAGCTTTTTGCCCGAGTTATTCATAAACAAGGTGGTTCAGGGACAAGGCCTTTTGTGCCCTTAAACTGTGCGGCCTTGCCGGACGGGCTCTTGGAAAGCGAACTCTTTGGTCATGAAAAAGGCGCTTTTACAGGGGCAATATCAAGAAAGCTTGGCAAATTTGAACTGGCCCAGGGTGGTACGATCCTCTTGGACGAAATCAGTGAGATGAACATCAACCTTCAGGCGAAGCTACTGAGGGTTTTGCAGGAATCAGAGATTGATCGAGTAGGTGGTCAAAGACCTGTTCCCATTGATGTCCGGGTGATTGCGACAACAAACCAGGATATCGAGGTTGCCGTAAAGGCAGAAAAATTTCGGTCGGACCTCTATTATCGCCTTAACGTTATCCCGATTAAGCTACCACCATTGCGTGACAGAAAGGAAGATATCCTACCTCTCGTTGAACACTTTATTGAGAAGTACAACAGAATTGATGGTCGTAATGTTGAAGGTTTGACAGATGACGCCCTTCAGATACTTGTCCAAATGGAGTGGCCAGGAAATGTAAGAGAACTTGAAAACATTACCGAGAGGGCCGTACTTTTGTGCAAGGTAGGGGTGATTGGCAGGGAAGACCTGTTCGTAATGGAAGACCCACCGGTGGCGGATGAACAAACATTTTCAATGGCCGGCTCTCTTAAGGACATGGAAAAAAAGATGATATTTCACGTTCTTGGTGAAACAGACGGCAATAGAACACATGCCGCGGATATTCTTGGGATAAGTGTGAGAACATTACGGAATAAATTGCACGAATACCGTCAAAATATGGAAACGCTATAGTAAGGGCATGCAAATTGCTACATCATATGGGAAAGGCCGTATGGATGGAGGCAAAAAGAGCTAAGCACAAAGAACAAGGGTAAGCGTTCACAGATTCAATGGTTCACGGCAAGCATTTATTTGCCTCCGAACAAGGTCAAAGAAAGAAGGACAACCGTGAACCTCTGAACCCCTGGCCCAGACCGACTAGGCACTATATATACGAAAAATATAGTCTAAGCCTACTCAAGCACAGATTTGGAAATATGCCGTGAGTCGCACCAGGGTGGGCTTTGAACCCGCGAACGGTTACGATTTAAGATTATGCCAATAAAATCACTATTCGGAAGAACATATCAAGTTGTTGAGCGGGCGCTTGAAGTAACTAAGTTGCGGCATGGCGTGATAGTGAGCAATATTGCAAATGCTGACACTCAAGGCTACAAAACTAAAGAACTGAATTTTGATAAGGCCTTAGATAATGCCCTTGAAAAAGGATCGGTAGGGGTTAGGCGTACCAATCCACTACATTTTGGGATGCAGCATCAGGAAGCCGAAGGCATTGAGATCTCTGAAGCAGCGTATTCAGGTGTAGATATAGACAAGGAAATGTCTAAACTTGCAGACAATAATCTGAGGTTCCAGACTGGGGTTGAGGCGCTATTAAGAAAATTCTCTGCTTTGAAATATGCCATAACTGAAGGAGGGCGATGATCATGGATTTTTTGACTGCACTTCATTTGAGTAGTACAGGCCTAACTGCGCAAAGAACTGCTATGAATGTTATTGCCACAAATCTTGCTAATGTGAATACCACACGGACTCCTGAAGGCACTCCATATAGGAAACAAATTGCCATCATGGAGGCCAAGCCGGTGCATAATTTTGGCTCGGCTTTGAATGCGCGGGTTGAGGCAATGAGTGGGGTTCAGGTAGGCGACATTGTACAAGAGGCAACACCTTTTAGGAAGGTATATAATCCCGGCCATCCGGATGCCGATGAATCCGGGTATGTGTCTTTCCCGAATGTCGATGTGGTTACTGAGACGGCGGACCTTATGGTAGCCAGGAGATCGTATGAGGCAAATGTTACTGCCATTTCAGTAACCAAGAAGATGGCATTACAGGCATTGCAGATTGGAAGATAAAAGAGATTAGGAGTGCGGAATGGATGATTTGACGATTCAGTATAGCCCCACCCCTGGGGTTCGTGAGTTAGGAAAGGTGACCGATGAAAGATCGGGGCCTGGCTTTTACGATTTTATCAAAGGGGCTGTCAAGAACTTAAATGGCATGGAAGAAAAGGCCGATCAGTCGGTGGAACAACTTATGAAAGGACAGACCGGTATTCATGAAACTATGATTGCTCTTCAAAGGGCCGACATTTCCCTGAGGTTTTTTTTGCAGGTTCGGAATAAGGCGATGGATGCCTACCGGGAGATTATGAGGATGCCATTTTAATGTATGTGTTTGTCAATCGTAAATCGCGAATCGGAGATTATGGAATTCGGATAGGAATATTCTTTCTTAAATTATTGGGAAACAAAGAAAAGAGGATATGAAGGCATTTATTGAACAGTTTCTTGCAGCATTCCTGACGATGCCTACATCGAAGAAGATTGCTATGGTTGTGACGTTAGGCCTTGTAGTGGCTGGTTTTGTCGTAATGTTTTTTTGGGCCAATCAGGTTGATTATGGGACTTTATACACCGACTTGCCCCCTGAAGATGCCGGCAAGATTGTGTCGAGGCTTAAAGAACAGCGCATCCCCTATAAATTGACTGCCGGCGGGTCCTCTCTGTTGGTTCCATCTGAGCAGGTGCATGAATTACGTCTCACCTTGGCTAGCGATGGATTGCCGGCAGGTGGGCATGTCGGTTTCGAAATCTTTGATCAGACCAATTTCAGCACTACGGAATTTGTCCAAAAGCTTAACTACCAGAGGGCATTGCAGGGAGAACTGGAAAGGACCATCGATGATTTCAGCGAAGTTGAACGTGCCCGTGTTCTCTTGGTTATACCTAAAGAGTCATTGTTTGTCGAGGATAGTAAATCACCCTCTGCTTCAGTGTCGCTAAAACTAAGGTCTCCCCTTGCTTCAGATAAAGTTGCAGGCATTGTGCATGTTGTAGCAAGCGCCGTCGAAGGGCTTTCTCCCAACCAGATTACAGTGGTTGATACTACCGGCAGGGTGCTGTTTAAAGGGGCGGATCAGGCAGATCAAGCAGCGCTTTTTACCAGTACCAAGCTGGATTATCAGCGGCAAATCGAGGCAAAGGTGGCTGAACGCGTGCAGAGTATGTTGGAGGGAATTGTTGGTAAGGGCAAGGCAATAGTGCGTGTCAGCGCTGATATAGAGCTTAATCAGATTGATTTGAGTGAGGTGGAATACAATCCTGACAGTAAGGTAATAAGGAGTGAACAGCGAAGTTCGGAAACAACAGGAGGAGGTTCGGCAGGCGCTTCTGGGGTTCGACTCGAAAATACAAACCAAGGCACTGTTCCTGTTCAAGGCGGGATCAAGGGAGAAGGCCAAGCTCAGAAGCAAGATGAAGTTATCAACTATGAGATAAACAAGACCACGAAACATGTTACAAAACCTTCCGGGGCAATTAATAGACTTTCTGTGGCAGCAGTCGTAGACGGGAGATATGAGGTCATTACTGCTAAAGATGGTTCGCAGAAAAAAAAGTACATTCCGAGGAACCAAGAAGAGCTTGGTGAATTCGAGAAACTAGTGAAGAAAGCTATGGGCTTTAGTGAGAACCGTGAAGATCAGGTTTATGTGAGTTCTTTCGCTTTTTCTGCTTCTGATATACCATTCTTTAAAGAGAAGGAAGGTGTAGACTGGTTGGCCATGGCGCGCGAATATTCCAAGCCTCTGCTAAATGCTATGTTGGTCCTTTTGGTTTTTATGTTTGTGGTAAGGCCGCTGGTCAAATCAGTAAGGCAGGCTAGTACGGCAGTGAACGTGCAAGGGCGGAAAGAGTTGCCGGGTGGAGAGCAAGGATCTGAGCGAACTGGATTGCCGGAACCTAAGCTGGATTCGCGGGCGAAGACAATGCAATTGGCACGAGCAAACAGTGAAAAGACCGAGCAATTACTTAGAGGCTGGTTGAATGAGGAGAGCTAATGGCAGTGCAAGTGCTGGATGCTGAGAAACTAACCGGGCCACAAAAGGCCGCTGTCTTCTTGATGTTGATGGGAGAAGAGTTTAGTTCACAGATATTTAAGAAAATGGACGAAGATGAGATTGGCAAACTTGCCTCAAAGATGGCTGAGATCCAACATGTCCCTCCAGCTGTGATGACAAAAGTGATAACTGAATTTGCAAATGGTATGAAAGATGATCAAGTAGTGGTAGGGGGAGAGGCGTTTCTGAAAACGCTTACGGATCATGGTTTGGACGATGAGAGAGCCAAGGCTATCCAGAAGGAAATCGACAAAGGGAAAAAGGACACCCCTTTCAACTACCTAAAAGGGATGGAGACCCAGGATATTATCAATATTATCAGTGGCGAGCATCCCCAGACTATTGCACTGATTTTGGTTTATCTTAAGCCTAGGAGAGCAGCGGAGATTTTGAGTGGACTGCCAAAGGAGATACAGGCGAATTTGGCGTTGCGTATCGCTGACATTGATCGTGTGCCTGGGGAAGTGGTTAAAGAAGTTGATGATGCTCTTCGAAAAGAGCTTACGGGTAGAAGTAGCTCTGGCGGCGGGAAAAAGATGGGTGGTATTAATTGTCTTGCAGATATATTAAACGAAGTTAACAAGGAAACTGAAGAAAATGTGCTATCTACCATGGAGGAGGAAAGAGGAGAGATTGCCGAGGCGGTCCGACAGCTTATGTTCGTGTTTGAAGACCTTCTCAAGTTGGATGATCGGGGTATGCGAGAGGTCTTAAAGCAGGTAGAAACTCAGCAACTGGGTATAGCGCTTAAGACCGCCTCAGAAGAGATGAAAGGTAAGATCTTTGGCAATCTCTCACAAAGAGCGGGGGAGATGCTTAAAGAAGACATTGAGGTTATGGGGCCCATAAAATTGAGTGAGGTGGAAATGGCCCAGCAGACTATAATTCGGGTTGCCAGAGAACTTGAAGCTGAAGGAAAGATAGTCCTTGCGAAGGGATCGGAAGATGTCCTTGTCTGATAGTCACGAACATAATAACGAACAAGGCCGGCCACAAAGTGTCGGATACGAAGCATTTCAGATGGAGTCATTTGATGATGCAGGGGGTTCGTCTGCTGGGCAAGGAGATGGATATGTTTTTGAGCCATTTTACAACAGTGGCGAGGGAGCAACCGGATCCTTTGATTATATGATTTCAAATAGTGTGGAGTGCGCCGAAGAAATTGTAGCAAAAGCTGAAGAGGTTATAAGCGAGGCAAAAAAGAAGGCCGATTCAATTGAACGCGATGCCTACGAGAAGGGTTTTGCCCAGGGAGAAAAAGATGGTCTGGAAATTGGTGGTAAGAGAGTTGATAAGATATTAGAAAAGATTGAGCAGGTTTTACAAGAAACAGTCAAATATAAGAAAACGTTTATGGCAAAGTGCGAGGAAGAGGCATTAGGTCTGATTCGTCGTATTGCAGAAAAGGTTGTCCATGGCCTGGCCAGAGTTGATCATGAGATTGTGCGGAAAACCATCTTTGAGGCCTTTCGTCTTGTTGCCGATTGTTCAGCGATTACAGTAAGGATTAGCCGGGAAGATATGGATTACGTAAAGGAATTAAGGTCGGAGTTTTTTGATCGCATAAATGGATTAAAATCGATAACAATGGAAACTGACCCTTCCATAACTCCTGGGGGGTGTTATATGGAAACAGCTTTTGGTGATGTTGACGGTCGCCTGGAGACTCAACTGGAAAAAATTGCCACGGCTATGGAGAATAGCTTTGAGCAAGGGAAAAAAGAAGATATTGATGGTCAATTATGAACTGGAGTCAGTATTCAGAAGCAGTAGATTATAGCCGGCCCTTAACAGCTGAAGGCAGAGTTGTAAAAGTAACTGGGCTTATTGCGGAAGGACGGGGCCCTGGCATCGGTATTGGAAGTACCTGCAATATAGAAAACAGGCAAGGAGAGAATCTTCTAAGTGAAGTCGTGGGATTTAATGAAAGCAGAATAATGTTGATGCCCTACGGAGAAATGAGGGGTATAAGTCCTGGGTGTAAAATTACCCTAGTTCATGATAAGCCCTATGTTAATGTGGGAGATGCCTATCTTGGCAGGGTAGTGGACGGCTTTGGAAACCCACTCGATGGATGTGGTTCAATTTCAGCGAATGTCCATTATCCTTTGTATGGCCAGGTGGTTAATCCGATGGGACGTCGCCGGATTAAAGAAGTGGCTGATGTTGGGGTTGCTGCGATCAACACCATGATGACATTGGGCCGGGGGCAGCGTATAGGCATAATGTCCGGGTCTGGTGTTGGCAAAAGCGTTCTTATGGGGATGATGGCGCGGCATACTAGTGTCGATGTAAGCATTATAGCACTGATTGGCGAGCGTGGTCGGGAAGTAAAGGAATTTGTTGAACAAACTCTTGGTAAGGACGGGCTGAAAAAGTCAGTCGTTGTGGCTGCAACCTCTGATGTCTCCCCGCTGGTTCGAATGCGGGGGGCTTATTTGGCAACCACACTCGCAGAATATTTCAGAGATCGGGGGTTGGACGTCCTCTTGGTCATGGACTCTATTACAAGATTTGCTATGTCATCCAGAGATGTTGGCTTGGCGGTTGGAGAGCCGCCCACGGTGAGAGGCTATACTCCGTCTTTTTTTGCTCAACTTCCAAAGCTTCTGGAACGTGCGGGAAGTATTGAGGGCAAAGGGTCTGTAACCGGTATATATACGGTCTTGGTGGAAGCTGACGACATGAATGATCCAGTAGGAGATGCAGTGCGATCCGTAGTAGATGGACACATTGTGCTTTCAAGAGACTTGGCCAACAGAGGCCATTATCCGGCCATAGATGTGCCTGCAAGTATCAGCAGGGTGATGATAGATGTTGTTGATCCGGAAGATATGGAGCTGTCCCGAAAAGTCAAGGAGGTTGTGGCCGTATATCGAGATGCAGAGGCTTTAATATCAATCGGTGCTTACGTTGATGGTACCGATCCAAAGATAGATTATGCTAAGAAGATGATTGGTAAGATCAATTCCTTCTTAAGGCAAGATATTGTTGAAAAGGTATCATTTAGGTCTGGTTTCGACAGACTTAGGGGGTTGTTAAAAGAGGTAGAGTGTGAAACGATTTAGATTTAAACTCGACCCGGTCATTCGTTACAGGCAATATAGAGAGCAGATTGCACTAATGGAGTTGGCTAAGGCAAAGCGGGAGCGTGTTCATACTGAAGAAAAGATACAAGGGATGTATGAAACAAAAAGAGAAGTTCTGAGGGATTTGGCCGTTAGTCAGACAAGAGGGATCAAAGCTGGTAGGCATCGAATTTATAGTGCCTATTTGGAGGGGTTAGGTGATCAGATTGAAACAGAAAATGATCGCCTAGTTGAAATCGGTCAGACAATCTCGCACAGACACGAAGTTGCCGAAGGTGAAAGAATTAAAAAAGAGACATTGGAACTGCTCAGGGAAAATGAGCGAAAAAAACATTTAAAGATGATCGAAGCGGCTCAACAAAAAGAGGCAGATGAGGTGGTTGCTTTAAGGTATGAGAGGAAAGGACTCTGGTCTCCATTGACTCAAAAACAATTGACTCAAGTTAGATGAAGAAAAGATTTCCCATACCGTCTTATGTGTTGGCGGCGCTGTTGTGTTTTCTAGTTGTCAAATTAGGCCTTACGGGAATACTTGTTTGTGCAAGACTTCCAGTGTTGCCGTTGTCGATTTGGCAAAGTGGTACCGCTTTGGCCAAAGATGGACAAGATGAAAACGTTGATAAAAAGAAAGTTCAAACGGAAATGGTTGGGAGGAAAAGTCCAACCCCGAACAGACAAGGAGATAATAGTAGTCCGGAGGCCTTGGAGGTTAAGCGACTTCAACTAGAGGAAGAAAGGGCACAGCTGGATGAGGAACGTAAAAGACTAGAGGCGCTGAAGAATGAGATTGATGAAAAGCTTTCTAAAGTAACAAAAATACAAGCTTTGATACAAAATGAGTTGAGGAAAAAAGAAGATGCCGGCAATAAGAGGATTAAACACCTGATTAAGGTATATGAAGCGATGCCGCCCAAGAAGGCGGCAGTGCTGATAGAAAAGTTGACTATGGAGGTAACTATTGCCCTATTCTCGCAGATGAAGGGCGAGGATGTGGGAAAGATTTTTCCTTATGTCGCACCCGAAAAAGCGGCTAAGATTAGCGAGCGCCTTGCGGCGCTTGGACACTAGCTTGTCAATTGCCTTCCACCTTTTCAATATTGATGTTGACGGTATCAGTGGGTTTGTCAGAGATGTCGCTTTTGCGAGTAGCAGGCAGATCAGTACGGTAGACAATACTTTCGTTGCCTTGTTCATCCACGATTCTTTCAACAGGCTTAATATCAAGAAGCCTTAAGACCATTTCCTCTGAACATCCCGCCTTTTTCAATATCTCCACTTCTTCTGTTGAAAGCCCCGCCTTGGTCGGGTTTTTATACCGGTCACCCAAGACAATTTCTTCCAGCATCTTGTTATCTGCTCCAGCTTTTTTAAGCTCTACAAGAAAAGCCGGTGTGACAGAACAAGTCTGTTCGGCAACCAAGATCTTGATTACATTGTCGCTGATCCTTGCCTCTTTCATCTTCTTGATGCCATCCGCACTGACTAGAGAATTCATGGCGCCCACAGGAACCACAAAAAAGGAGATTGCGAGAGCTAGAGAACAGATTATCCGGATTGTCTTTGTGATGATATGTTTTTGGTTGACCATTTGTTCAATGCAGAATATCAGGCGAAGGTATCTATCAAAGCCCCTTTTTCAAAACGACCGTAACGTTGATTTTTTGGTTGAGTAACCGGTTTGTGGGAGGCTTCAGAAAGTGCGGCTTGATTTTGAGTAGTGTCTTGACGTTGAAGCGCGGTTTTAAAAGCAGATGCTACAGTAGGTGTCCCCCTTCTAACAACGAGAAAACTTGGAGCATTTTCTACAGGGGTCAATCCCATATCAAGCCTATCTTCCTTTAAAATGGTTTACGTGCTCAGTGACTCATAGATTCCCCGCCTCTAGCGGGATCTATGCTTTGCTCCGACAGAGTTCAAAACCAACCGAACGCCTAGGTCGTCCCGTCTGCCTTGCAAAATAATCTACAAGCTAGTTTCCATCCATAAATGGCCCTTTTTTCTCTGAGCGGCGTTCTCCGCGGGTTTTCGCCTGCGACGTACGAAAAGTACGTCTCGGCGTAAACCCTTGTGCGGCCTTGCTCAGACAAAAAATTGCTCATTTCTAAATTGGAAACTTACGCTAGTGCCCATTCGGTTAAAAACATTTATGGATGGGCACAAGCTAACTTTGTCTATATTAGGGAGTTGTCTTCGTAAAGTCAAGGATTTTCATTTTGATATTGAACCGGGGGTCAGAGGAAATATTTTCCTGCTTGATTCAAATAGAGGCAAGAATTTCAGGTCAATACAGGCCCAGAGAGAGATGTCAGAGTTACTACAGCTTGTAAAATGCTGTAAATATACGTAATATCGTCAGTTGGATTTGTTGGCATATTCATTGCTGTTAGGACAAGCACAAGCAGCGATTGGAAAAACAAAAAGGATTGTATGAAAAATGATGACGCCAGTTCACATAGATGTTGATGTCCTTGCAAAAGAGATTGCTCTTGGCTCACAGCCCGGTTTTGCTGGAACAGGCAGGGTTCGTGATCATGAGGCAACGCCTGAAAAGATGTTTTCTCAGCTCCTGGATCAGGAAATAGGGTCTTGCAGAAAGACCTTTTTATATCAAACGGATTGTAATGCCGAGGAAAAGGCAGACAACAAATCACAAGACATGCAAGGGTCGAATGCTCAACAACCGTGGGTTAAATCTTTTCGAAACCTATTACTATCAGGTGGTATTCCACTTGGGGATCTCTCGCTGTCCAGTGAGGCGATGTCGGGTCTCAGGAAGCTTTTGCTGGCCGAAGGTTTTTCCGAAAGCGACGTCAAGAACTTTCTGAAAGGCCTCTTCGATGATCAAGGTGGCGGTGAGATTAAAATCCTTGAATTGCTGGAAAAGCTATCAAAGCTAAAAGAGGAGTTTGACAAAAAGTTCTCAGACCTTACGTTAGCTCCTTCAGTTGTGCCTCATATGGAAAGCTTATTGCGCAAACTTGGTTTAGATCCACAAGAGGCCGAGAAAGTCCTAAAGAATTCAAGAGCGGATGGTGGTGGACTTAACTTAAAAAATCTATTGAGTAACTTGGAAGCTTACATTGGTAGAGGGAGTGTTAAACAACAGTCTCTTGACGACATAAAGGCCATGTTGGCCCGTGTGGGCATGGCAAAGGAGGCAGCAAATATTGAAGGGCCTCTTTCGTTAGAGAGATTTGTTCAGATGTTGAACGAAAAGATAGCCAATCTTATGCCTCACAGTTTGTCGGGAGATCAGGCAGAAAACGAGATCAAAGGCCTT
>CAYSBQ010000042.1:0-1423 GCA_964429315.1 uncultured Desulfobacterales bacterium | reverse complement strand
TCTTATGCCTCACAGTTTGTCGGGAGATCAGGCAGAAAACGAGATCAAAGGCCTTTTGGATAATGTGTTGGTAGGATCTCGCCTGCAGGATGTCAAGGCCGGAGGCTTTTTGGAGCGGTATTATGATCGTGTGAATAGCAATCAAGGCCATACGCTAAATCAGGATTTCTTGGCGGCCTGGAAGGGTGCGGCTTCTGGGGCAAAAAAGGCGATGGCAGAGACTGAGAAACTTGCCCAATTTCAAGCAAAAAGTGATGCAGCCCTGTCAGCGATGAAAGATTTGGCTGAAGGTGCTAGAAAAGTGCTTTTGGAAAAGGGATTTGATGGAAAACATAATGAACCTGTGCATTTAGTAAAAGAGGGGATGGCAAATCGCGTTGCAAGCCAGCTGCCCACTGCAAAGGAAGGTGTGAAACCGCTTCCTCTTCATGTCATCAATCAGGTGGGAAAGCGGATTGGTCTGGCCATAAAGAGGGGAGAAAACCATCTGCGAATCCAGTTACGGCCGCCGGATCTAGGCTCTCTTCAATTAGATATGACCATGAAGGATAATGTTTTAAAGGTTGCTATGATCGCTGAGAATCACGCGGTAAAGGATCTGTTGATGTCTCATGTTTCTGAGCTCAAACAGGCATTGGTAGAACATGGCGTGGAACTTCAGAAAGTCGACGTGGAGATTGACTACAACTTTGATCGTTCTATGGGAGATGCACAAAAAGATCTTAAAAGCACTCATTGGCGAAAACAAGAACTGGCCTCTAGATCTGCACCGGGCTTAGTGGAAACCGGCGTGGAGGATATTGGAGAAATAGCGCGCCCAAGCGTGCGAGGTAATACCTTGTTGGATATGTTTGCGTGAAAGGAGTTAGACTATGTCAATTGCAGGATTAGAGCCTGTCTACCAGCAGCTCGCCAGCCAGAAAGCCGGTAATACCGATTCAAAGGACAAGCTTGGCATGAATCAGTTCCTGACCATGTTGGTTGCCCAGCTCAAGCATCAAGACCCATTGAGTCCTATGGAGGGTACCGATTTTACTGCACAGTTGGCCCAATTTTCAGGGCTTGAACAGCAGTTTGCTATGAATGATCACCTGGCGGAAATGCAAGCCGCCATAGAGGCCCAATCAAACGGCAATGTCCTGGACTATATTGGAAAGACAGTTACAACGAACAGTAATACCATTTCTGTAAGCAACGGACAGACCGATTTCGGCACTTATGCTTTGGGTAGTCGTGCCGACGTGAACGTTTATGTCTACGATGTCAACGGCATAGAAGTTCGCCGAATGAATGCCGGCCGGCAAGATGCCGGTGAGCATGATATTGAATGGGATGGTAAGGATAACAGCGGTAATACAGTAAACGATGGCACATATACATTTGAGATTGAAGCAGTAGGTGAGATGGGACAGGTAGTATCTTC
>CAYSBQ010000041.1:0-18329 GCA_964429315.1 uncultured Desulfobacterales bacterium | reverse complement strand
GGTTAATGTGTTTTTGTAACTCCGCTTCCATCGCCTTCATGTCGACTGACGGCAAATAATTCAGGGGACTTTCATCCGTGCGCTTGGCCTTTGCGTCAGCCCATTTCTCCCCGAACACAGACTGATAAACCCAGTCGCGCGGCCAGCCAAGGGGGAGTTTGCCAAACTTGCCAAGGAGAAGATTCTTCAGCGCGTCATTAGCATGAGCAAATAGGATAAGACGATCCTCCTTGATACCACCGTCCAGTTCGTCTTCCGATACAGTAGTTACGGTCTCCAGAAGGTTTATCATCCGTTGTACTTCGGTCATCCCCCCTCGTTCGTAAGCCTTTGCGGCCATCATGTAGCCGTTTGTCCATGTAATCTGGGACCCAGGCGTTACATCATGGTAACGAATAATCTTTCGACATAGCTCAAGGATGAGCAGAATATGAGGCAGCAAGAAGGCATGGCCCTGCTTGAGGGCCGCCTCTTGACTACTCGACGTGGCCCCACCGGGAAGGCCATGACGGGTCACGTCATGGTCCGACCCCAGGAAAGTCGGCCTGCAATATTGATCATACACGGGCATGATCTGCTTTAAGACAAAGGCCGCCTCCCGTATCTTGTCCTTGTCCACACGTGTCTTGAGGCCCAGTTCTCCTTCCAGGTAGGCAGCCACCGGTAGCACAGCTGCTTGACCATAAAAGCGCACTGCCGGACCGTCGGCCACATCGAGTATCTTGGCCCCTGCTTTCGCGGCACTTCCAAGGGAGGGTACAGCCAAACCATCCGTTTTATGTCGGTGGTACTGAATAACGAGTTCCGGGTACTTGTCCAGGATCGATGAGATCAAGCCGCTGATAAAACGAGGTGGACAGACGCCGGCCATATCCTTGAGGCCAAGAATAATCTGTTTGGAGGCCTTCCCGTTATCACAGCCCAGAACGCGGCCCACCATGGAAAGGATATCGTTTAGGACGCAAAGATAGTGTTTGATGGTGAACCCATCCGCCCAACTCAGACTGATAGCCGGTTGAAAGATCCGGTTTTCGGCCTGCAGCACGATTTCGGCAAAGGGCGCCATATTGTCGATGTGATTCAAGAAATCGAAGCATCGTATGACATGGTAGTGCTTGATGATCATGTGACCTGTACGTTCCATGACCTGTCTTGGCTGGGGGGCGTATCCCAGGATGTTGGTGGAACGAATTAGGATCATTTTCTGGGTATTGGGGGCAAACTGGTTCCATTCCTCGGCTTCCATCCAGGGGTCGGTCATGCAGCCCAGCATGGCCACATGGTAGTGGGCGCCGCCCCCGTTTTCGATGGACACATACCTGCATTCATCCAGTAAGGGGCCAACCAGACGATCATCGTATAGCCTGAACCGGTTTCCCGATTCCGACTGGGTGACATCTCTCGGGGTGGTGTTACAGAACTCGACAAACTCCGAGTCTCGAAGGTAGGTCAATACCACCTCCCGATGGTCGCCGGGCTTGAAGGGCGAGCGGCAAATCTTCTCCTTGCGTTTGTCGAAAGATGACACCAGGGCCACCGGCATAAGGCCAAGTCGAGTATCCTCGGACTTTCGATAACGGCCTTGGCCCAAATAGGGGTTGTATCCCATCGCCGTGATCTCGGCTATTAATTTGGCGCTTCGAAGATGTTCATGCACAACATCGCGGTAAGAGACCAACTCCGGTGTCTTTTCAATGAACTGGGTATGGATTTCGCCTGACCTGAACTTTGGGTCTGTAACGATCTTCTTGTGGAAAGGCACGGTCGTTTTCAATCCGCCGATAAAATACTCGGACAAGGCCCTTTCCATGGTGGCCGTGGTCTTTTCCCAGGTATCGCCATACGTCATAAGTAAGGATCCGAGAGAATCATAGGCCTTGGGGAATTCATAGTCGCCGAAGACACAAGAATCAACGCGAACCCCTTCGCCGCCGGGAGAAAGATAGCGGGTTATGGTACCTGAATTGGGCATGAAATCACTCTGGGGGTCTTCAAAATTGATCCGGCACTGCATGGCGAAGCCCTTGGGCTGGAGAAGGTTTTGCGTGAGTCGAAGCTTCTGCCCAAAGGCGATACGGATCATCTCTTCAACGATATCGATGCCGTAACGTAGCTCCGTTATACCGTGTTCCACCTGTAGACGGGTATTGGCCTCAATGAAGTAGAAGTTCCGCTGATCATCCACCAGGAATTCAATGGTGATGATGGAATCATATTCCACGGCAGTAACCATCTTGAGGGCAGCTTCCTTCAGGGCCTTGCACAGATCGGGGGAAGCCCCCTTCCAGGGCGATGGGGTAATTTCCAGGAGCTTCTGGTATCTCCGCTGACAGGAACAGTCCCGCTCATCCAGGGCAACGGCGTTTCCGAATTTGTCGCAGATAACCTGTATTTCAAGATGTCTGACCAGGGGAAGAAATTGTTCAACGTAAAGGTTTGGATTGCCGAAACTCGCCTCGGCCATGTTGGAGGCCTTATCAAACTCCCTTTCCAACTCTTCATGGGAGTTGACTACCACCACCCCTCTTCCGCCGCCTCCTCCCTCGCTTTTGATCATCACGGGAAAGCCGATCTTTTCAGCCAGGATTTTGGCCTCTTTCATAGAAACGGCGCCGTCAGAGCCTTCAACAACGGGTACGGAGTTGGACTTTGCAAGCTCCCGTGCCTTGACCTTGTTGCCCAGGCTACGCATCGGCCTTTCGGAAGGACCGATAAAAATGATGTTGTTCTCGGCGCACATGCTAGGGAACCGGTTGTCCTCGGCGGCAAAACCCCAGCCGGGATGAAGGGCCGCAATATCATACTTCTTTGCAATTCGAACGATTTCTTCTATATCCAGATAGCCGTCCGTTGTGGTAAGATTGTAAGCCTTGTCTGCCTTGGACACATGAGGGGCCGTCTTGTCTATGGGCGTAAAGAAGGCGGCATAATTAGCGCCTATTTCTCTAATGGTTCGCCCGACTCGAAGGGCGGGGACACCCCGGTTGGCCACACCGATTGTCACATTCTTGAAACTCGGGTTCATGAGACACCCTCTCCTTTCCGCTTTCTCCGTTACACGGGGCGTGCGACTTGTGCAATCATATTAAATGGCAAGCGGCTTTTTGTCCATGATTTTCATCGGCTTGTGGTCCAGTAAGGGCTACGGCTGGGTTGGGCTGTCAGAAGAATCTTTAAAATGGCGGGTTTAAGTCCCATCTGCTGCCCGTCTGCTTGGCGCCGAAATAGGGGGCGATCCGGTCAAGATGTTTCTGAATGCGGGTTTTGCAGGAAAAAGAGCGGTGCCAGACATACCTTTTGCAAACTCAGCGGCCGGTGGATCTTGGTTTTGTAAATTAATTGACAGATTGCCATATATTGAAATATGATAACAAGTTGATTTAGTAACTGCAATCAGAGGTAGATCAACATGGAAGAGCAAGTAATCGTACGTTTTCCCCCAAGTCCTAGTGGATATCTTCATATCGGAGGCGCTAGGACAGCAATATATAACTGGCTTTTCGCCCAAAAGACCGGCGGCAAGTTCATCTTGAGGATAGAAGATACAGATGCCGATAGGTCATCAGAAGAGTCTGTCAGCGGTATCCTCGAAAGCTTGAAATGGTTAGGAGTTACATGGGACGAAGGTCCCTATTTCCAGTCTCAATTCATTGCGGAACATGTAGCGGCTGCCGAGAGGCTCGTAGAAAACAGGCATGCCTATAGATGTTTTTGCACAAAAGAGGAACTGGATCAGAAACGCCGGGAGGCAAAACAAAAGAAGCTCCCCTTGCAATATGACGGCACCTGTCGGAATCTAACGCCTGAAGAGATTGAGAAAAAAGAGGCCGCCGGCACGCCTTATACTATCCGCTTGAAGGTGCCTGGAGGTGAAGGGTTTGTCGGCTTTAAAGACATTGTCTATGGGATTATTGAAAAAAAGTACAAAGATATAGAGGACTTTGTTATCGTGCGTTCTAATGGGCAACCCCTATACATCCTATCTAATGCCGTTGATGACATACGTGACGGAATCACACATATCCTTCGCGGGCAGGATGGGTTAGCCAATACACCAAAACAAATCTTAATCTATAAGGCCTTGGGGGCGACAATCCCGAAATTTGCTCACATGTCTTTGACGTTGGATCCTAAAAAGGCCAAGATCTCTAAACGTACACACGGTGAACTGGTTTCAGTCCACTTTTACAGAGAGCACGGATTCTTGCCGTGGGCTTTTGTAAATTATCTGGTACTCCTGGGCTGGTCCATGTCTGGCTCAAAAGAGATCTTTTCTAAAGAAGAACTAATCGAAGCCTTTTCTTTAGAAGGTATTAATCGGGCCAACGCAGTTTTTGACGTGAGAAAAAATGATCCAAAGTTTTTCACCGATCCAAAGGCTATAAGTATAAATACTCACTATCTAAGAAATCTTCCGGTTGAGGAAATCGAACCTTATATAAAGACAGTGCTGAAAAAGGAAGGAATATGGAACCCGGAATTTCAAGGGAGCAAACACGAGTGGTTCCTTCAAACAATAGACCTTATCCGAACCAGGTTCCACGTAACCACGGACTTTGGCACCGCTGGTCGTTGCTACTTTTCAGACGACTATTCAATTGATCCAAAATCCTTAAAGAAGAATATCCTCAAACATGAGGGGCTAAAAGAGTGGTTCCCCCTTTCGGCCGATCGTCTTGAGGCCCTAGAGGCCTTCACCCTGGAAGAAACTGAACGGGCAATCCGTGAAATAGCAGAAAAACTGGAAGTCAAGGCAGGAATTCTTATCAACGGCATGCGAACCGCCATAACCGGTCAGCCCAAAGGGCCGGGGATCTTTGAGATCCTTATTGCGATAGGACAACACCGCGTGGTGGAGCGCTTGCGCAAGGCTGCAGCATTGTTTGAATGATGACCGAACAGATTCCACCTTTTTTGCGCGAGCCCTTAGTCAGGCAATATACAGATCCCCTGTCAATTCGCGTGCCGGTCGCAACGCCTCAATATCTTTAAACCCTTCTACCTTTCTATTGTGCTACCATCCGGGATGGTCATCTGTGTTTCACGATCATTGGTAATGACTACATTGCCTTTGATTTGAACCCCTTTGCCAAAGACAATATCACCTCTGACATTGAGGGAAAGACATTCCAGTAAAGACGGAGCGCCATGGGGGAAACGGCTTTTAAGCTGATCGATCCTTTTGTAGTACCTATCATCAAGGTGTATCGTCAGCATATCTAATTGCCGGCCCGGGTTTGATAATATATGGTAATCATCTGAAAGCAGATAGGCATCAGACCATATACCAAGAAGGTCCTCGCACTTTTTCACTGGGATAAACCGGCTTCGGGGTACGCGAATGGCGGTGGCACGGTCGAACAGGGAAATTGCCGAACCCATAGCCATTTCCAATTGATAAACCGGGGGAGATGATTCATCTTTCGGATCAATCGTCTTTGGGTTTCTGATCATCGGAAGCGGGATTATGTTCCCGCAAGCTTCCAATAACTCTCTCAAAGCCTGCAGGTTTATCCAGATAGTATTTGTGTTAAAGTACTTGTAGGTTGCAATGTCCTGGAATTCGTCTAATTCCTCTTTTGGACACTGAGCAATTTCCCTAAGTATAAACCCTCCCCCTTTCTTTGTGGCCAGGTGGCCCCCTTTGGTATCAGCTTCACTCCTGTGGGCTACTTCCATCATGAAGGGAAGGTTGCTTTTGGCAAAATACCCGAGAATATTCTCGTCCATAATTGCCCCCAGGTTGTCAACATTAGAAATAAAGGCATATAGAATGTCCGAATCCAGGAGTTTTTGAAGCATCCCCGAACTCGCCAAGGCAATATAGATATCACCGTGGCCCGGCGGGTTCCATTCCAGATCAGGATCTTCAGGCCAAGTGGCCGGCACAAGCCCATCTTGAAGAATCCTCGGAAATTTGTGCTGTAAGAAACTCAGAGGAAAATTATTGTAGACAAGGCCCTCATAGACAGAAAGTGCCTTGAGTGTATCCGCCTCAGTAGCAAAACTATTCATAAAGACCACCGGCAGTTTGCCCCCGAGTCTTTGCCTGCAAGCAAGCACTTGCCTTGCGGTAATATCCAGAAAGCTAAGCCCCTTTCGCACCTCCAACAGCGACTTGGTCCTTAAAAGTCCCATGCTTGTGCCAAGTCCACCGTTAAGCTTAATAATAACCGTTTTTTTTGCAGCCCTTTGTCCTATTTCTTCAAGGCCGCAAAGCCCCTGCGCGTCAGCAATATCGCCCTCCGACACAGGACCGATATCCGTTTTTGAAATCTGCCCTGTTTCCCCGGCAGCCAAGAGCGCATAATAGTGTCTGAAGTTGCTTATAACAACAGAGTTGAGACCATTGCTTTTCATCTTTTCAGCAAAGGGCAGGAATTGTTCATCTGCTTGCAGTCTTGCTTCCACATTGTCATCCTGAGTCATATTAGAAACCAGTAACATACGGGTTATGCTGCTTCTCTTGAGCAACAGTGGAAGAAGGGCTTCCGCCATAGTCGTGACCCGGCCAGATAATGGTGTCATCAGGAAGAGAAAGAATCTTGTCTTTGATAGAACGGAGCATCACTTCCATGGAACCACCGGGAAAGTCGGTTCTTCCAACAGCTCCCACAAAGAGGGTGTCTCCAGTAAACAGATTATTGCCTGTATAAAGACAAATTCCACCAGGGGTGTGGCCAGGGGTGTGCAGTACGGTGAGGGTTTCTTCGCCAACAGCGATGGTATCTCCATCGTTAACGACCACATCTGCCGGCGGCGACGGGGCAAACCCCATTTGTCTGCCCATAGACTGGCCTTCAGGTGTATTAAAGAACTGATCATCCCGAACATGCATGTAGATTTTCGCCCCTGTAAGTTCCACAATTCGGGTATTTCCGCAGGTATGATCGGGGTGGCCATGGGTGTTCACTATCGCTTCAATAGTTAGCCCCAGACTGTCCGCTCTATCCACGATCTTTTCTTCATTTCCTGCAGGATCGATCAACAAAGCCTTGTGTGTGGCCTCACATCCCAAGATGTAACAAAACACGTCCATGAAACCAACTTTTATCTGCTCTATAATCATCTCTTAAAAAAACCTCTCTAGCTGAGAGTAATTCAACTTCTCTCAACACCGATTAAAACCTCTAGCCCCTTCTACCTTACTGATCCAATTTGACGGGGGCAATCCATCCAAAAGGATCCTCAACTCTGCCGTATTGAATGTCTGTAATAGCAGTGTAGAACCTTTGGGCTATCGGGCCGACTCCGCTTTCTCCGACGGTAATAACTTCATCGCGCCAGGCCAGATGACTTACCGGAGAAATCACAGCTGCCGTACCAGTCCCAAATATTTCTTGCAGGGAACCGTCTTGATGAGCTTTCATTACTTCATCTATGGAAATGGGTCTTTCAGCTGTAGGAA
The DNA here is from genome assembly GCA_964429315.1 of uncultured Desulfobacterales bacterium. GTDB lineage: Bacteria > Desulfobacterota > Desulfobacteria > Desulfobacterales. The sequence goes on along the minus strand of CAYSBQ010000041.1, from coordinate 10,921 downwards.
GATTCCAGTGTTTAGCCAAAGTCAGAACAGAATCGCGTGTAATTCCAGGCAGGATACTTCCTCCCAATGGTGGGGTTAAAACCTTCCCATCAATAACAAAAAAAATATTCATGGTCCCGACTTCTTCGACATACTGTTTTTTTACAGCATCTAGCCAGAGCACCTGTGTGTAACCAGCCTTTTTGGCTACCTCGGCCCCATAAAGACTTGCCGCATAGTTGGCCGGAGTTTTTGCTTCACCTAGACCGCCACGCACGGCTCGAACAAATTTGTCTGTCACCCAAATCTTCACCGGATTGAACCCCTCAGGATAATATGCGCCCACTGGAGATAAGATAATGAAGAAACGATAAGAGTGAGAGGGGCGTACACCAAGAAAAGGATCCGTTGCAATTACAGTGGGCCGGATATACAAAGATGTCTCAGACGACCCGGGAACCCAATCTGCCTCAACCGCCACCAGCCTTTTTATGGCCTCCAAGACAAAGGCTTCATCCATTTCCGGAATACAGACAATCCGTGCTGATCGATTTAATCTGGCCACATTGCACTCAGGGCGAAACAACCGGATCTCTCCATTACCGCCCCGATATGCCTTCAGACCTTCAAAGATGGCCTGGCCATAGTGTAGGACCATAGTAGCAGGATCCATTATAATTGGACCGTAAGGCTCAATTCGAGCATTATGCCACCCTGACTCCAGTGTATAGTCCATATTGAACATGTGATCGGTGAAGATCCGGCCAAAGCCTAATCGGGATTCATCAGGGAGCTGTCCTGTTTTGCTAGCCCTTTCTAATTTGATATCCATTGCCAATATTCCTCCCTGTCCACAAATATAGTCCTGTTTCCTCGTCATACTCTCTTGTTAGAGGTGTACCTGAAAGCTCACGGATGTAGATCTCCCCTGCATAGACCTTTGTCTCAGAAAAAAGATGCCCTCCCAATGTATGGCCATCGATATCTGCAAATACACCATGGGCATGTATCATCGGCCTATCTTCCTTAAGTGAGACATTACCGGTGCAGTGAACAATCTCCATGGGTTCTTCTTTTTTGAAGGTCACATATACCTGCTGCTTCTGATCGTATGAGCCCAAAGTGACTGAGGCAACAGCTCCTATAATGGAAAACACAGCCATTTGAATGGAATGCTCCAGACAAAAGTCTTCAATAGCGGTCACTAGGTCCCTACCCTTGGGAAGCCTTCCGAGCATGCATTGCCCCGCCTTGAACTCAGATGCCAGTATTTGGTCCATGTTTTTCATGATAAATTCGGCAAAAGATAGGCCCCTAAATAGCACATCTGCTCGGTAAATCAAACCAGATTCCGTACACCATGCCGGTTGTTGTTGACTAGGCAGGAGGCGAGTGCTAGGAATCAATAACAATCATGGATATCAACACATTGAAAAAACTCCTGGAATCGGTTGCCTCCGGCAACGTAACAGTAGATGAGGCCGTTATTAATCTCAAGCACCTGCCTTATGAGAATCTTTCCTATGCCTGCGTAGACCACCACCGTTCGTTAAGAAAGGGGTTTCCGGAAGTCATTTTCGGACAACACAAGACAGTAGAGCATATCCTGGGTATTACAAAGGCTATGGCCGAAAAGGGAGACACTGTCATGATTACTCGTCTTTCTGCCGAAAAGGCCGGCTTGATAAAGGCCCAATATCCCGGCGCCGTTTATCACGATGAGGCCAGGATACTCGTTTATGAACAAACACCTCCCAAAAAATCAACTACAAGCTTAATCCTCGTAGTTGCCGCAGGCACATCAGACATCCCGGTGGCACAAGAGGCAGTAGTAACGGCAAGGACAATGGGTCATTTTGTGGAGACACTCTATGACGTCGGTGTTTCCGGAATCCATCGGCTCTTGGATCATGAGGAACTTTTGACCAAGGCATCTGTTTTTGTTGTAGTGGCAGGCATGGAAGGCACACTTCCCAGCGTAGTCGGCGGATTAGTGGACAAGCCTGTTATTGCTGTTCCAACTAGTGTTGGGTATGGAGCAAGTTTTGGCGGGATAGCAGCTTTGCTGGCCATGCTAAACAGCTGTGCCTCTAATGTCACTGTTGTGAACATAGACAACGGATTCGGGGCAGGCTATGTTGCATCGCTTATCAACAGCTTGGCAAACACCTGAGAAGCTGAAAGCAAGAGAACGTACAAAACCAAAGCGCCTTTTAATTCTGAACTTTCAGCTCTCATCCAGCTGCAGCAACCATTTAGCGGCAGCCATGAGGTCATCTGCCACATAATTCGGAACTATGCCTTTTTCTTCACAAAGGCGTTCCGCCTCTATGCCATGGCCCGTACGAACAAGTACCGCCTCGCCGCATCCTGCCCTACGAGCACACTCAATATCTTTCAGACTGTCCCCGATCATACATATTTCAGATAACTCCAAACCATAATCAGCTTGAGCACGATAGATCAGGCCGGGCTTCGGCTTGCGACAGGCACAATTCTCTTCAGGCCTATGGGGACAGGAATAGATTGCCTCTATATCACCGCCTTGAGCCTTTACCATGGTTACCATATTGTCGTGGATTTCCTGAAGCTCGGCTCTGTCAATCATTTTTCGATTGATTGCCGATTGGTTTGTAATCACAATAATAGAATAGTCGTGAAGTCTCAGCAACCGTAGGGCCTCGATGCTTCCAGGTATCGGACAAAACTCAGACCAGCTCTTGATATAATCTCGGCGATCTTTGTTGATAACTCCATCCCTGTCAATAAATACAACTTTCAAGCTTGAGTCCTTTAAAATTGATATATTACGATGATTAAAATTTGAGCCTGACGCAGAGATTAGGAAAAAGAGCCGTTCTCGGACAGCCTCCTAGCGAGCCACAACAATAGCATCCGGAAACCCGTCCCTTTCCAGCATGTTTTCATATCGACGGGCTTCGTCGAGCGTTGTACACCTTGCCACTCGAACCCTGTAAAATGTGCCCTGCACACTTTCGTAAGTAGCTATATGAACATCTTTGTAGGTCGGGGCAAGCTTGTTCTTCAGCTTGACGGCATTTGCCCGTTCTTTGAAGGCGCCTACCTGAACCATAAAATCCCCCACATAGTAATTCACAGGTACGAATGTACGTTTTGGTTCTTTTCGGCTTATGGTTTCCTGGGGTACTCCCAAGGCCACAAGCTTAACAGGTGCAGTGCCAGGTCCAACGAGACCGATCTTCTTGGCGGCGGTGTAGGAAAGGTCAACGATCCGGCCACGGATAAAAGGGCCTCGATCGTTTATTCGGACTACTACCTTTTTCCCGTTCTTTAGGTTGTGAACTCTAACATAAGTGCCCAGTGGCAGGGTCTTATGGGCGCCTGTCATGGCATACATATCATATATTTCACCGCTTGACGTCTTGCGGCCGTGGAATTTCTTTCCATACCATGAAGCCATGCCCCGTTGTTGGAAACCACGGGAATGTTCCATGGGACGATACCATCTCTTGCCGATTTTATAGGGGGCGGGATGGCCGGGAAGGCGAGACGGCTTTCTCTCCGATCCGGCACAGCTTGCCAGAAAGACTAATAGAGCAATACAAAACGGAAATAGCAAGCGGAAGGAAAGTACGGCTCTTACCACTAAAAACCTCAGCGAAGATCTTAACTCAAAGGACATAGCTTTCCAGGTTATTTCAAGATCGCAAAACCTATTTTTGTGCGAAAGCCTTTACCGGGTGATGTTTTCTTGGATAAAACGGATTGTCTCGCTTGTAGGAGTACCAGGGCCGAATATTGCCTTAATGCCGGCCTTTTTTAACTCCGGGATATCTTCCTGCGGGATTACGCCCCCACCGATAACCAGTATGTCACTTGCTTCAGCTTGCCCCAAAAGCTTCATTATCCTTGGAAAAAGGTGGTCATGGGCACCCGACAACACGCTCAGGGCAATGACGTCTACATCCTCTTGGATCGCCGCCTGGACAATCTGCTCAGGGGTCTGACGAAGGCCTGTATAGATCACCTCCATGCCTGCATCACGCAGGGCATAGCAGATGACCTTTATACCCCGGTCATGACCGTCTAACCCCGGCTTTGCTGCCAACACACGAATCTTTCTTTTTGCCATTTATAAATCCAAAACGATACACCGTTTTACAATGTTGAGATTGCCTTGTATTCTCCAAAAACCTCTCGTAGAGTATCACAAATCTCACCAAGGGTGGCATAAGATTTTACCGCCTCCATAATATAGGGCATGAGATTGTCTGTTCCCCTGGCACAGGTCTTTAGTCTCTTAAGCGCCTCGGCCACTGCAACACCATCTCGCTGTTCTTTCAGTTCCTTCAGTCTGTCTGTCTGAGATTTCCTGACACCGGGATCAACACGCATGAGGTTGGCAGGAGGTGCTTCCTCCTGCTCGAACTTATTCAAGCCCACTACTATCTGATCGCCTTTCTCTACAGACCGTTGATAGGCATAAGCACTTGCCTGGATTTCCTTTTGAATAAATCCTTGCTCAATGGCAGCAACGGCCCCGCCGTTTTCGTCAATCCGATCAAGGTAGGCTTGGGCACGTTTTTCAATTTCATCAGTAAGATGCTCAATATAGAAGGACCCGCCTAAGGGATCAACCGTATCTGACACTCCCGATTCGTATGCAATAACCTGCTGCGTCCTGAGGGCTGTTTGGACGGCTCCTTCAGATGGCAGGGAAAAGGCCTCATCCATGGAATTTGTGTGCAAGGATTGGGTGCCACCGAGCACGGCGGATAAAGCCTGGAGGGTAACCCTCATGACATTGTTTCGCGGTTGTTGCGCTGTCAGGGTACATCCGGCGGTTTGAGTATGAAAGCGGAGCATGAGAGATTTTGGAGATTTGGCGCCGAATCGGTTTTTCATGATCCGTGCCCACAATCGGCGGGCTGCCCTGAATTTGGCTATTTCTTCAAAAAAATCGATATGTGCATTAAAGAAAAAAGAAAGCCTCGGGGCGAAGGCGTCTACTTCAAGACCGGCCTCAATAGCTGCCTCCACGTAAGCTATACCATTGGCAAAAGTGAAAGCAACCTCTTGTACTGCTGTAGAGCCGGCCTCCCGAATATGATATCCGCTGATGCTAATTGTGTTCCACGACGGAATATGCTGGGAGCAAAATGCAAATATATCGGTGATGATGCGCATAGACGGGGCTGGGGGAAATATATAGGTGCCCCGGGCGGTATATTCCTTTAGGATGTCATTTTGGATTGTACCCTTAAGTTTTTCAGGTGCTATGCCTTGTTTAGATGCCGTTTCCACATACATTGCCAGGACAACGGCAGCAGGTGCATTGATCGTCATGGAAGTACTGACCTTGTCCAGGGGGATAGCGTTAAAGAGTGTCTCTATATCCATCAAGGAATCGATAGCCACCCCTACCTTGCCAACCTCGCCTTCGGCCAAAGGATGGTCTGAATCGTAACCAATCTGGGTCGGCAGGTCAAAGGCGACACTCAAACCGGTTTGTCCCTGTTGTAGAAGATACTTATAACGCCTGTTAGATTCTTCCGCACTGGCAAAGCCGGCATATTGCCTCATCGTCCAGAGCCGGCCCCGATACATGGTAGGTTGAACCCCCCTCGTATAAGGGTAGTTTCCTGGGAAGCCAAGATCTTCTAGATAATCTGCTTTGGATTCACCGGCCGGCGTATAGACACGTTCCAGCGGAATATCAGAGAGGCTTTTAAAACTTCCCTTACGCTCCGGACGTTTAGCGATAAGCTTTGCCGTCTTTTCGGTCCATTCACCAAAGGCTTGCTCAATCTTTCTCGTTTCCTCGGCATCGCACATCGCATCCCCCACAACTTGACGACTTCGTAAAAAGTCCTTCACAACTTACAGCGGCAAGTTATCGTGCTTTTTCTCCGGCATCCGATCTCGTTTGTTTTTAAGCGACTCTAGGGCCTTGATCAGCTTGGGCCTGGTCTGTTCCGGCAAGATAATCTCATCAATAAACCCTCTTTCGGCAGCACGGTAAGGACTGGCGAAGGTCTGGCGGTATTCCTCAATCATATCAGCCTCTTTTTTCGCTGGATCTTCAGCCGCCTTTATGTCTTTCTTAAATACTACGTTTACTGCCCCTTCCGGTCCCATCACAGCGATTTCCGCCGAAGGATAGGCAAAATTGAGATCTCCCCCCAAGTGTTTGCTGGACATAACAATATATGCCCCACCATAGGCCTTACGGGTAATCACCGTTATCTTAGGCACCACGGCTTCACAATAGGCATATATGAGCTTGGCCCCATGCTTTATGATCCCGCCGTATTCCTGTGCAATACCCGGCAGAAAGCCTGGGACATCACAAAATGTGATCAGCGGAACATTGAACGAATCGCAGAACCTGACAAATCTTGCCCCTTTTATGGAGGCATTTATGTCCAGACAACCCGCGAAAGAGGCGGGTTGGTTTGCTACAATGCCAACAGTCTTGCCGTTGAGTCGGGCAAAACCGATTATGATATTGGGCGCATACTTGGCTTGGACCTCAAAAAAATGCTGGTTATCAACTATGGAATAGATAATCTTGTGCATATCATAAGGTTGTCTGGGGCTATCTGGTATGACTTCACGGAGTCCCATGTCGATTCGGTCCGGATCATCCGAGGGTTCAACCTCTGGAGGCATTTCCCGGCAGTTTTGGGGCAGGAAACTCAAAAGCTCGCGAATCATAGAAATAACCTGCTGATCGTCTTGTCCGGAAAAATGGGCCACGCCGCTTGTGGTATTGTGTGTTGTAGCACCTCCAAGTCTTTCGGAGCTAACTTCCTCGTGGGTAACCGTCTTTATGACCTGCGGGCCTGTTATGAACATATAACTCGTGTTTTCTACCATGAAGATAAAATCAGTAAGGGCTGGAGAATAGACAGCCCCGCCGGCACATGGACCCATGATAGCTGAAATTTGCGGGATAAACCCACTGGACAGCACATTTCGCATGAATATATTGCCATAGCCTGCCAAGCTCGAGACCCCTTCTTGAATACGGGCGCCTCCTGAATCGTTAATACCAATAAAAGGTGCGCCGTTTTTCCGGGCAAGATCCATGACTTTACAAATCTTATCACTAACTGCACGGCTCAGCGAACCTCCCAATATTGTAAAGTCTTGGGCATACACGTACACTGGTCGTCCATTGATACGACCGTATCCGGTAACAACCCCATCACCAGGGAACTTCTTCTTGTCCAACCCAAAATCGGTGGCCTGATGGAGGACAAGCTTGTCCATTTCCTGAAAGCTGTTTTCATCCAAAAGGGCGCTAATCCGCTCTCTTGCGGTCCATTTGCCCTTTTTATGCTGAGTGTCAATTCTATCCTGGCCGCCACCTAGTTCAGCCGCAGCATTTTTGTCAATCAACGCTTGAAATGTTTCTTCTTTTGACATGATATCATCTCTCTAATATTAGTATCCGTAAATTCTCAATAATTCGGGCCATCCTCATCCCCTCTGCCAACTGGCCCCTGCCTTATCCCTCATCCATTACCAACATAACCTGGTCTGTCGACACACTATCACCCTTTTTTACGCAAATCTCTTTCACAGTCCCGTTTGCAGTAGCAGGAATTTCATTTTCCATTTTCATTGCCTCCATTTTGATTACTGGTAATCCTGCTGTTACACTATCTCCCACAGAAACCATAATATCCAATATGAGGCCGGGCATCGGGGCCAGGACCTGTCCACTTGTGGCCAGTGAAGCTATAGGCGCAGGATCTGATGGAGGTGCCTCCGGCACACTACCTGGCGGCGGTGGAGCTGTTTGTTTAGGAGCAATTGCACCGGCAGCTTTTTTCACATCCACTTCATACGATTTGCCGTTAACCTTAACAACGGCCTGTTTACCGTTGAATTTGTCGATATCTACCTTAAAGTCCCGGCCGCCAACTTTTAATTCAAAAGTCTTCATATTCCTTCAATACCCCCGTTTATCCACATATTAACAAAGGGCATCCAGTAACATCTGAATACCCCAACATGTCCGCTTTTCCATTACCACAAACATCAGATTATTTTCAAGGCTAAAGTGTCACAAAAATCCTACGCAAGCTTGCTAAGGGCGTCCTCAAAGGCGTGAAAGGCCTTCGAACTAAACAGCACAAAGCGGACCAGTTTGATTTCGGGGTGTGCTCGGAGAAAATCACTCACAGTACTTAGGGCCACAGCGGCCGCATCTTCTAAGGGATATCCGTAGGCCCCGGTGCTAATGGACGGAAACGCAACAGAACGGATTCCCTTGGCCAATGCAACCTCCAGGCTTTTTCGATAGGCACTTTCCAGGAGGTGCTGCACAGACGGGTTAGACCTTCGATAGACAGGTCCCACTGTATGGATCACATAACGGGCCTTGAGGCTATAGCCTCTGGTGATTACTGCATCTCCAGTCTCACAACCCCCAAGGGTTCGACATTCGGCCAACAATTCAGGACCTGCCGCCCTGTGGATTGCGCCATCCACACCACCTCCCCCAAGCAGGGTCTTATTAGCTGCATTTACGATTGCGTCAGTATCCTGTCGTGTAACGTCCCCTTGAACCAACTCCAATGTAGCTGATCCGATTTTAAGCCTCATAGCGCCAACTTCCCCTTTCGTTGAATTGGAATCTTTCATTCTAAAATCCCCTTTCACAAAGGCCCCTGTAACCTCCTTCTGATATCCCCCTTGCCTCTCAAATCGGATGGAAGAAAGTCAAAGGGATGAGAAACATTATAAGCCATCATTATTTTGACTTGGACGCTGGGGCGATTTTTGAAGTGTGCAAAAACTATGTGGCTCGCCTGGTAGATACGTTGGAGCAGATGATTAAGGACTGATCTTGAATATGTTTGTATTTATTGCGGTAGAGAGAACCTTTCCAACATCTTTCTCGTTTTTCATCGCAAATCCGGCGATCCGAATATACCGCCTGCAAACCCAAGAAAAGCTGTGGAATTTCATCGCGTAAATTTAATGAAATCGTAAAAAGTCCGATTTAGATCAAATGGAATCCCTAGATTGACCGAGACTACCCCAGCGCATCGGCCAATACAAACCTAACCTCCGGAAGCTTATCAAACTCATTTTTGTGGTTTACGACAACAGGCTTTATTACCACCTTGTCAAAGGTATTAGCTTTCATGTAATTCTGAAACACCTGACACCCCTTTGAATGTTCACATTTTTGCTCGCAAATTTTTACGTTAATTCTTGGTAAATTTCCCCTTTTTTCACATATAATGTAGTTTTGCATTAACTTTTCCTTTCAGCAAAAAAAACAACCTTTGCGCATAATTATATAACAATTACCTATATGTGACTATATTTTTCTATCCCTTGTCACCCAGCATGTCAAGCTAAATATTCCGGTGCTATATCTCTTTTAGTCGCATATTTGCGGGTGATTCCTCAATGACATCCTCGAAGGCTTTCAGACGCCTGGCAAGATTTTCGAGTTCCGTTGATCTTGTGGCGGGAATATTGTTATTTCCGTTCGATTCCAGCCTATCGATAACGTATTTTATCGTAAAAAGATCAATGTCTTGGGCAGGTTGATAGGTGGGCCTTTTTTCGTGATCGTCTATTATTACAGAAATAAGCTTCGAGTCTACAAGATTTTTCAATAAGTCGCGGATCAAGCGGCCGGGGATTCCCAATGAGTTTGCAATTCCCTTGGCAGATAGGGGCTTTTTGCCCTGTGAAAAATCCTTTACCAAAAGGTGTACCACTTGTAAGATTAGAAGTTTTCTTAACTTGTAGCTTATGTTGGAGTAATCCGGTTCAAACTCAAATGTTTCTTCGTTCTGATGGGCAAAAGATATCTCTGCGCCAAAAAGGACGATCATCCAGCTCAATTGGAGCCATATAAGAAAGAGTGGTAGTGCGGCAAAGCTACCGTAGATGGCATTATACTTGGCCACACCAATTTGGAAGGAAAAATATATCCATTGAAAGAACTGGTAAAGTGTGCCTCCTACTATTCCCGCAAAGATCCCCGAAGTTAAGCTGATCTTCCTGTTTGGCATAAACATATAGATAAACGTGAAAAGAGTCCAGATTACAAAGTATGGCAAGAATTGAAGTACAAAGAAAATACCGGAACTGATGGTTCCGAGGAAGGCAATTTTCCCAACCATAAGCTTTACCTGGCTCATTATGACTACGGTAACCGCACTCGAAAGGAGCAAGAGTAGTGGACAGACAAAGATTGCAGAGAGGTAATCGCTGATTTTTCTTGTAAGGTTCCTTGATTCTTTGACTTCCCAAATATGATTAAAAGAGTCTTCAATATTTCCCAAAAGCCGTATGATTGTCCAAAACAAAAGCGCAATTCCAATACCTGCAATTACACCGCCTTTGGTGTTTTCAAGAAGCGAGCGGGCAAAATCAGTGATTTGCACAATTGCTTCTTCTTGCCCTTGGAATCTGGCAATAAGCTGTTTTTCCAGAGCATTTTGAAAGCCGAACCCTTTTGCAATACCAAAGGCCATAGCAAAAACGGGAACGATAGAAAGCAGAGAGTAGAAAGTCAGGGCGGATGCCCTAAAAAGGCAATCGTTGTCGTCAAATCTACGCACTGCAAGGATGATAATCCTCAAAAGCTTCACCCAAAGCAGCTTGGTCTGAGGGAGTTCTCTTGACCGTATTCTCCATATGTCTGTTTTAATGAATTGTATTTGTTTACCTATCATACGGGCAACATCCTTTGTCATTCGTGGCGGCTATTGCGGATATAAAACACCTCCGAACAAGAAGTACCACAACATGGTGTATTAAGAAAGAATCATTTGTAAATGATGCTTTGATTATGGCCGGGCGGCGGTTGATTCTTGACAACATTTCCTAACTGTGAAAAAAGATTCCTTGTGGATAAAAGCCATTAGTTAGTGGTCATCCATAAATAAGGATTTTTGTTCAAGATCAAGGCATGCGAAAAAAA
>CAYSBQ010000040.1:0-18601 GCA_964429315.1 uncultured Desulfobacterales bacterium | reverse complement strand
CAATTGGAAACTTACGCTAGTGCCCATTCGGTTAAAAACATTTATGGATGGGCACCAACTAAGAAATCTTTGATTTTCTAGTTGGAAAATAGCTGGAGAACAACTTGTCCCCATTGAGTTATCAGTAAGCTCGGTATGAACAAGATAAAGAGTAACGCCCACAAGGGCGAGGGCCATCGGGGCCGGCTGAGGGAGAAGTTCCTTTCTTCCGGTCTAGATGGATTTCACGATTATGAGATTATAGAGCTGCTCTTGGCCTTTGCGACGCCAAGGAAGGATTGTAAGGACCAGGCAAAGGCGGCGCTCAAACGTTTCAAGACCCTTCAAGGAGTTATTGAAGCACCCAGCGAGGAACTTCAGGAAATAGAGGGTATTGGCCCCAAGAATGTTTTCGGTATCAAGTTTGTCTATGCCGTTTCCAATCGTTATCTGAAGAAAAAACTGCTCAAAAAAGACCCGATCCACTCATCAAAAGAGCTCTTCGACTATCTTTATCATAGTCTGCGAGACAAAAACCGCGAGATCTTTAAGGTTGTTTTCCTTGACGCCCAAAACAAGATCATTACTATAGAAACCCTCTTTGAGGGCACACTCACAGCCAGCAGCGTCTATCCGAGAGAGGTTGTTCAACAGGCCCTCCGGCAAAATGCCGCCGCCCTTTTTCTGGTGCACAACCACCCTTCCGGTGAGCCGAGACCATCAAAAGAAGATACCCACCTCACCCGCCAATTGATCCATGCCTGCCGAGTCATGGGGATTACGGTCCACGAACATCTAATTATTGGGGACGACACGTATTTCAGTTTCGCGGATCATGGTTATATTGCAGAAATGAACCGTGAGTATGAGGGAAAGGATAAATAGGGACTCTTCGTTGTTTTTTATTATACACAGGAGCCTGCCTTCTGAAAGGCCTCACTCACAATCGCCTGCGCTTCTTCTTGGATTTGTTTCAAGTGCTCCTTTCCTTTAAAGCTCTCCGTGTAAATCTTATAGATATCTTCTGTTCCTGACGGGCGGGCGGCGAACCATCCATTTTCAGTGACAACCTTAAGGCCGCCTATGGGTGCACCATTGCCAGGTGCATTAGTAAGTCTGGAAATAATTTTGTCTCCAGCCAACTCCCTTGCCTCTATCATATCTGGTGATAGTGCTTTCAGGATAGCCTTTTGCTCGGGATTTGCGGGGCTGTCGATACGTTCGTAAACAGGACTTCCGAATCTATCTTCAAGAGCTTTGTAAAGCTCATCAGGAGAGCGATTCATTTTGGCTGTGATTTCAGCTGCCAAAAGATTCATAATGATCCCGTCTTTATCCGTGGTCCAAACTGTTCCGTCTTTGCGCAAGAAAGATGCCCCCGCGCTTTCTTCGCCTCCAAAGCCGTATGAGCCATCGATCAGACCGCTTACAAACCACTTAAAGCCTACAGGTACTTCAGAGAGTTTTCGTTTCAACTGGTTAGCAACACGATCTATCATAGAACTTGATACCAGGGTCTTTCCAACAGCAGCATCCGGCTTCCACCCCGGCCGGTTTTGAAAAAGATATGAGACCGCTACGGCAAGGTAATGATTTGGGTTAAGCAGACCTGCTCCCTTTGTGACAATACCGTGACGGTCGGCATCGGGGTCGTTTCCAAAGGCTATGTCAAAATTGTCTTTAAGCCCGATGAGGCTTGCCATAGCGTAGACAGATGAGCAGTCCATGCGGATCTTTCCGTCTTTATCGACAGTCATGAAGCGAAATGTTGGATCAATGATGTCGTTAACCACTTCAATATTGATTTTAAACCGTTCTGAAATAGGGCTCCAGAACTCGACTGCCGCCCCACCCAGAGGGTCTACACCTATCTTAAGCCCCGATTTGGAAATAGCCTCCATATCTATGATATTTACCAGGTCTTCAGTATACGGGCCGATATAGTCATGTTGATGGGTACTATCAGCCGAAAGCGCCCTTTCAAAGGGAATTCTGTGGACATCCTTGTTGCCGTTAGTCAGCAAATCATTTGCCCTGTTTTCAATGACCTTAGTTGTTTCCGTATCGGCTGGCCCTCCTTTTGGGGGATTATACTTGAATCCTCCGTTGTCAGGCGGATTGTGAGAAGGCGTTATGACTACGCCATCGGCAAGTCCGCTGGTCCTTTTTCGATTATGGACGAGGATAGCATGAGATATGACCGGTGTAGGTGTATAGCCAAGGCCGTCTTGGATTATGATGGTAAGGCCGTTGGCCGCAAAAACCTCTAGGGCGGTTGCTAGGGCAGGCTCAGACAAGGCGTGGGTATCCATTCCCATAAATAACGGCCCTGTTATATGATTAGATTTCCTGTATTCGCAGATCGCCTGAGAGATGGCCAGGACATGTTCTTCGTTAAAGCTATTTCTCAATGACGATCCTCTATGGCCGGATGTGCCGAATGTGACCTTTTGATCAGGATCTGATGCATCCGGCTTTTGGGTGTAATAGGCGCTGACGAGTCTGGGTATGTTTACAAGGAGTTCGCGTGGAGCAGGTTTTCCGGCCAGATGGTGGATAGCCATGGTATATAACCCTCCTGACGTAGTATTTTACTAAATTGTAACAGACACTGAGGCGTGAGGACAATGAAAAGTATTCCATCCGGACAAGTGGTTTCGAAGCTTCAATAGGTCAATATTTTGACGTTCCGCAGGGGCCGGCCGGATACTTATTATATAACCATTTGAAATAATAGAACTATAGTAGCTACAAATATTGCGGCATGATTTGTGCTACATCTAAGTGAATTTGGTCGTTCGAATTTGCGCACTATGATTTCCTGAAAGAAGACTTATCTGTGATTGCATGCCGCAATATAGTAGTCCCATCCATATCCGCCCTGGGCAGATTGACCATTTTTCTGATTCAGGAAATAGGGAGGATGGCCATATTCTTTTTAAAAGGCTTCTTGTTGATCTTTTCCGTTCCTTTTCAACTGTCCAAGATTATTTATCAGGTCTATTTTATAGGGGCAAAGTCCGTCTTTGTTATTTTCTTGACAGCGGCTTTCACAGGGATGGTTCTTGGACTTCAAGGCTACTATACCTTGGTAAAATTCGGTTCTGAAGGTTTGCTGGGGGCCGCCGTGGCACTCTCGCTCGTCCGGGAGCTTGGCCCGGTGATGACGGCAATTATGGTCATTGGACGGGCAGGTTCGGCTGTGGCCGCAGAAATTGGGATTATGCGAATTTCCGAGGAAATCGATGCCCTTGAGACTATGGACATCAATTCCATACGCTTTTTGGTCAGCCCGCGGATTGCTGCGGCACTGATCAGTTTTCCGCTCCTCACAGCCCTTTTTGATGTAATAGGGGTTTTCGGTGGATATATAACCGGTTCGTGTCTTTTGGGCATAAACCCTGGAATCTACTTTTCCAGGGTGGAGTCGAGTCTTCTCATGAAAGACATTATCGGGGGTGGGATTAAGTCTGTTGCATTTGCTGTTGTTGTGGCCACTATCTGCTGTTTTCAAGGTTACTTTACGCATACTCGGAAAAACGGGTTCGGCGCCAAGGGGGTGAGTCTTTCAACTACTTCAGCAGTAGTTATGTCCTGTGTGTTCATCCTCATCGTTGATTATGTACTTACAACCTTTTTGCTTTGATGATTTATGATGCAACCACTCATACAGTTTGAAAACGTTTCTAAAAGGTTCGGCGAACAAGTTGTACTAAAAGATGCCAACCTAAGCATCTTCAAAGGGCAAGTTACTACTATTATAGGCAAGAGCGGTGTTGGCAAGAGTGTGCTGCTAAAGCATATCATAGGCCTTATGGAACCTGATGCCGGCCAGGTCTTGTTTAACGGCAAGCCGCTTTCAAAGATGAACAGAGATGAACAAAGGAGACTTAGGAGAAAGCTCAGTTATATGTTTCAAGGCACGGCCCTTTTTGATTCCATGACCGTATTTGAAAACATTGCACTCCCACTAGTGGAAAGAGCCTCTTCGCGGAAAGGAGAGATTAAAAGGCTGGTCTTAGATATGATGGCTGAGCTCGATTTGCACAACATAGACGGGAAATACCCCTCTCAACTTTCCGGGGGGATGAAAAAAAGGGTGGCACTGGCAAGGGCCCTAATAACTGATCCGGAGACTGTCCTTTTTGATGAGCCTACCACAGGCCTCGATCCAATCCGCAAGAATGCCGTACATAGCATGATTTCCGACTATCAGAAAAAGTTTGGATTTACCGGAATAGTTGTGAGTCATGAGATTCCGGATGTTTTCTATATCTCTCAGCGCATAGCCATGTTGGCAGGAGGCAAGATAATCTTTGAGGGAAGCCCGGATGATATTCAGCAGGTTCCTGATGCTGAAGTCAAGGAGTTTGTCCAAGGGTTGGAAAGCGGTCTCGATGTACTCACCGGCATGGCTCCTCAGCCACAGGGTGAGAAAAGGTTTCGAGAGGAGATGGCCCGATTGCAACGTCACCAGACAGCGTTTTCCATATTGCTATTTTCGCTGGAGAATCTGGATGAAATAAATGAAAAGGCTAATTATGCGACGGGACAGATTTTATTGCAGGACTTTTCCAAGGAGTTACAACGTCATCTCAGGGTTTCAGACATATGTTACAGGTATGGCCTGAATAAGATCATTGCCCTCCTTCCCAGTACGAATGAACATCGGGCTCATCTAACATGTGCGAAACTAGCTGACGAGATAAAGTTAGACGATATTACCAAGCTGCGACCCTATTCAGGGTTTCACTTTTCGGTTAGCATCGGGTTTGCCGAAGCGAAAAAAGGCAACCCCTTGGAACACGTCCTTGTGAGTGCGGAATCAAGGAGGAATGCTGTGTGTGAATTCCGTGTTGGCTGATTCTTGGGAGGAATCATGAAAAAGGGATCCGTTGAAACAGCAGTGGGCATCTTTGTAATCGTTGGTATCCTATGTGTAGGATATTTGACCATTAAGCTTGGCAAGATGGAATGGATAGGGGACAACCATTATTTGGTTTATGCGCAATTCCATAGTGTTTCAGGCCTAACAGAAGGTGCTAGTGTTGAAATGGCCGGTGTGCAGATCGGACATGTCGATTCCATTAGTCTAGATCATGATAGGTTGGTGGCTCGTGTTACGATGAAGATTCAAAAGACAGTAAGCCTAACTGATGACGTGATTGCCTCGGTAAAGACTGCAGGATTGATAGGAGATAAATACATCAAGATCTCACCGGGGGGATCGGATGTAGTCCTGGGGGCTGGTGATTTGATTGTCGAGACCGAATCGGCATTGGATCTGGAAGAGTTGATTAGTAAATATGTTTTTGGCGGTATGTAGAAAACTGGAGGAATAAGTTATGAAAAGAGTTGTTCTTCTCTTTGTTTTATTTTTCTTCTCTATGCCTAATCTGGTTGCCGATAGCGCACAACAACCTCTTGATATGCTCAGAGGTCCTATTGATCAGGTGATAAGCATCTTAAAGGATCCCCAATACCAGGATGAAGGCCAAAATGATGTTAAAATGGAAAAGATCTGGAATATCATTAGAGAACTCTTCGACTTCACAGAGATGGGCAAACGCAGCCTGGCCCGAAACTGGGGAAGTTTTACGCCCCAGCAGAGGAAGGAATTCTCACAAGTCTTTGCGAAATTTCTAGGAAATACCTATATTCACAAGATACAGAAAGATTATAAAAATGAAGAAGTTATTTACGAAAAACAAGAAATGGTTACAAAAGCCAAGGCAATTGTTAAGACCAAGGTGATAAGGGATACTCTCGAAATCCCCGTAAACTACCGTATGCTGATACGCCATGGTGTGTGGAGGGTCTATGATGTAAACATTGAGGGCGTGAGTTTGGTAAAAAACTATCGGTCCCAGTTTGGGAAAATTCTTATGAGAAAATCTCCGGCGCAACTTATTGAGAGGCTAAGAGAGAATGTCAAGAAGCAAAAAAAGGGTTAAATTTAGTTCCTACCCATTTGTGCCGATATATAGAGGAATCTTCACGTTTTATACTTTAGGAGTTGAGTAGCCATGAAAACGGCAATTTGGATTTTCCTTATCTTTGGTCTATCTTCAAGTGGTTGTGCCCACAACAGGCCTGAAGCCTCCCCAGTTATGCCTGTGGCAAAATCACCCGCTCAGACAGTGCAATCACAAATCCAAGTGGACGGCGAGGTCCGGCCGGAAGGCAAGGCGGCAGACGTTGAGAGTACTGATGACAACGTTACACTCTCGGATGAAACGCGGGAAGAAGGAGAAATAGAAGCAGAGTTTCTGGATGACGACCTTGATTTTTTGGATGAAGCGGCCGAGGCGGAGGTATACAGTGTGGCAGATCCGCTAGCCCCCTGGAACCGGATGATGTTTCATTTCAATGATAAGCTATACTTCTGGTTTCTTAAGCCCGTTTCTACGGGATACGAGACGGTTGTACCGACACCGGTTAGAACGGGGGTATCGAACTTTTTTACAAACCTTTCCGCCCCTATTCGTATGGGAAGTTGCCTTCTTCAAGGCAAGGGCAAGGAAGCCGGGGCTGAATTTGCCAGATTCATGTTAAATACCACCGTCGGAGTACTCGGCTTTGGAGATCCCGCTAAAGACTATCCCGAACTCAACCTGCATGACGAAGATCTGGGCCAGACGTTGGGCACTTACGGGGTGGGGAATGGTTGCTACATAGTATGGCCTATCCTTGGTCCGTCAACCTTGCGTGATACTGTCGGCACAGTGGGGAATGTGTTCATGGATCCTATTAGTTACCTACCTCTGGGGGCATCAATGGGAATAACAGGCGAGAGAAAACTAAACCAAACCTCCTTCCGAAATGGAGATTATGAGTCTCTCAAGGAAGCAGCTATCGATCCGTATGAAGCACTTCGCGATGCCTACATACAGCACAGGCAGACAAAGGTAGAAGAGTAGTACAGTTTTCAGTGGTTAGTGGCCAGTGATCAGTGGCCAGTGATCAGTGTTGAGAGATTTCTCTAATTATCAAATCTTGATCAACTCATATTCCCTCGTTCCCAGGCCAAGCCTTTCTGCATAGTCCAACTGAATCTCCCAGTCTACCTCCGGATAAAGATCGCGAAATTTATCTTTTCCCGGTTCCAGATTCTCAGAAAGGGCGGAATCTTTTAGCCCTTGTGCCTGATTGACCAGATCTGCCGAGGCCTGGTCAATGGCTACGGGGTCATTTGAGGCAACAATACCGATGTCGGCGACTATCGGTGCATCATTATAGCCGTAGCAGTCACAGGCAGGCGAGACATTAGTGATAAAATTAAGAAAAGCGGCTGATTTCTCCTTTCCTTTCAGAATGCCGACGGCATACTCCACCATGTTTTCCATAAAGACTGGAATTTGTTGGTTCCACTGGATCTTGATTGCCCCATTCGGGCAAATAATGATGCACTCACCACATCCCACACATTTTTTCTGGTCGATCTTTGCCCGTTCATCTACAAAAGAGATTGCCTGCTGGGCGCAATGGTCAATGCACTCACCGCAACCCTCGCAGTCTTTGCGCTTTACCTTGGGAGAGACAGAGGAATGCTGAGCCAGCTTCCCTTTCCTTGAGGCACACCCCATGCCGAGGTTTTTGATTGTGCCTCCAAAGCCTGAAAGCTCATGGCCCTTAAAATGCGCGGCACTCACAATAGCATCCGCACGGACGATCTCCGAGCCTACGAAGACCTTTTTATATCGATTCAGGTTTACTGTTATGGCTGTTTCGCTTCCGCCCCTAAGACCGTCGGCAATAATCAAAGGAGCGCCTACAACGGCATAGTCGAAGCCATTCTTGATGGCTGTGGTAAGATGATCTACCGAGTCGCTTCGTGTTCCCACATAAAGGGTGTTTGCGTCTGTCAAAAATGGGTTGCCTCCAGCTTCCCTGACAGCATCAACGATTTCTCGAATAAAGATAGGCCTTATGTAGGCAGCATTTCCTGCCTCACCAAAGTGGAGTTTTATGGCAGTAAGGGCCTTGTCTTTGATCTTGTCTGTGAGTTTAACACTTTCAAGGAGTGTTCTAATCTTGCTGGTAAGGTTTTTTGTGTGTGTTGTGCGAAGGTCTGCAAAATAGACTCTGCTTTTCATGCTGTTCCTCCATATTCACCATATTCAGATACTTGCGATAATCGTTCCTGTCTTTGAGGTGTCATATCCTCCCAACTGTTTGACACTTTTTTTGAAATCATTTGACTGTATGATTTCAAGCATAAATTGGATCTTTTTATCTTCAAAGAATTCTTCGGGGATTATCAGGTCGTATTCTTCCGTTACTACCGGGATAAAGTCCAAGCCTAGGGCCTTGGCTGCTGCGTAGATACCCAATCCAGCATCTGCCGTACCGCTTAAGACAGCTACCGCCACAGACATATGAGTGAATTCTTCCTGTTGGTAGCCATTAATCGTTTTGGGGGCTATGTCAAGGGATTCGAGTCTATAGTCGAGAAGTATACGTGTGCCTGATCCCGGCTGTCGGTTGACAAAGGATAGATCATCTCTTACCAGGTCTTCTATTCCCGCTATGCCTTTCGGGTTGTCCTTGGCTATTATTAGACCCTGCTCCCTGTATACGAGGTTGACAAGTTTCACTGACAAGTCCGGAAGGTAACGTTTGATATAAGAGATGTTGTAAATGCCTGTTTCCGTGTCAAGGAGATGACTACCTGCTATGTGACAATATCCTTTTCGAAGTGTTATAAGGCCCCCAAGGCTTCCAACATTGGTTGAAGACAAACCGAAACGCGAGTTCTTTACGCTCATCTGGTTAGCCAAAATATCTAACGTGTTATCATGGCTGCCCACGGCAACTACGGTATTTTTGATCTGGGCAAGATCTCCTAAGAGTTCAACCTTGGCCATATCCCCCGCTTGTATTCCCTCGACATGGCTTGGAATTTCTATGATGCCATCCGCTTTTGTCAGAGTTGTCACGGAACCTGCGCCCCTCGGAAGAGGGGAGGCCACGATGGTTTTCCGTACCTCTCCGAGCTTTACGCGTACAAACTCGTCAAGTCCAAGTTTTGAGGCCATCTTTCGGGCTGTCCGAGCCTTTACTTCGGGACGTTCCGGTTGTCGGATGCCATGAAGCCTGTAGATTAAGGGGCGTAGAAACTTCTCGAAGGCCATGATGGCAGAGACCGGATAACCAGGGTTTCCGATAACAGGTTTATTATCAATAATGCCGAGTACTGTTGGCTTTCCGGGCATCATGGTAACGCCATGCACAAGGACCTCGCCGAGTTTGCGAATTACCCCTGCGGTATAGTCTTTAGAACCGGCAGAAGAGCCTGCGCTGATGACTATAACCTGGGCATTGCCTTCCACAGCCTTACGAACCGTATTTAGGATTTCCTCAAAAATATCAGGCACTATGGGCCAAGTTTCGTGCTTGCCGCCACACTTTTCAATCAAGGCCCCGAGCACGGCGGAATTACTTTCTACCACCTGGCCCGGGGAAAGCCTGCCGGCGTCCATATCATAAGGGCTCACTAATTCTGATCCGGTAGGGATGATGACCACTCTCGGAATGTTTTTGACTTTTAGGCTAAAAATCCCGCCGTTTAAGAGGGCGCCAATCTCGTAGGGTGTGATTTGGTGGTTTTGGGGGAGTATCAGTTCTGTGGCAACGATGTCTTCTCCGACCTTTCGGACATGTTGCCAAGGGTAGGCGCTTGATTCAATTTGAACCGTCTCTTTATCCAGTACCAATACCTGTTCTATCATAATGACTGCGTCGGTGGTTTCCGGCATTGGTTGACCGGTATTGATATAAAATGCGTCTCCGTCGATAGATAGGTTTCTGGGCCTGTCAACGGTAGTGCCAAAGGTTTTTTCCGCAAGGACTGCTATTCCATCCATTGCAGCTGTATGACAGGTGGGGGCGGAAAACCTGGCAAAGACCGGTTCTGCGGTAATCCGGCCGGCAGCTTCTTGAACCCCAACTTTTTCTTGCCCCAAGAGCGTATCAAAGGCAATGCGATCAAAAAACAGCCTTCTTGCCTCTTCGACTGGCTTCATTTGGAGATAGATATTACGTTTGTTTGTCATGTGCTTCTAGGTCTCCGAATATCTTGATAAATTCTTTATCAGCAATCTTGATGATGTTTTTCCTGAGTGATTTATAATTTTCAAGAAGCCTTTTTCCCGTTGGTGTTAAAGCAGATCCGCGTCCTTTTCCACCCCCCGGCGTTGTTTCTAGGATCTTTTCGCCAATGCGTTTTTCAGTCGATTTGATACGGCCCCACAAGGCGCGATATGACATCTTCAACTCTTTGGCCGCCTTGTTCATGGAGCCCAGACGATCGATCGTTTCGAGCATGCAGACCCTGCCGGTTCCAAAGATCACATTGTCATGGTCATCATCAAGCCAGACTTTCGTTCGAAGCTTCATTGTACCTCCGATTGTAGAATCTCTGAGATGCCGTATCATCGTGACAGATAGCTCAGTATCATCTTATGTAGTTGCCTTTCGAAGAGTCCGTTGGAAACACATGGGATGGTCTCTTCTTTTATAACCCTCCCGTCGGCATTTCTCCATTTATGTATGGTTGAATAACTGCTCGAGATTCTCACCACGGTTTCCTGGGGGGCGATCTGTTTCAGTGTAATTACAGTCGTGCGGTGTGCCTTGCCGGAAAGAGGGATTTGCCCGAGCTTGCCGCAATCACAGTATGTCCTTAGTTTTGCAGTAGTTGGTTTGATAACGATTTTGCGCCTTCTCCTGTCCTGTGAACTGATCCTCGCACCATTGTCTTCCTCCAGTGCACGTAACAGGGCATTCCATGTAGTTTCAATGTCACGTATTACCAGAAAATCTTTGTCAGGCAAGGGGATGCGTGGAGGGACAAACTGTGTTGGTTGATAAAAACATCCACAAACAGAATAGGACAAGGCCAGTAACAGTGTGGTACGTAAGCATGAACTAATTATGCGATGAATATTCATCGATAGATACACTCGGTTATTGACAGAAGGGCATGCATTCTATTACGCTCTTTCGCTGTGTAGCAGAATCTTTATGGTTCGTCACGAAATAAGTGTTGCAAGATTGCAAAGGATTTTAGGTTTGGCATGGACAGGGAATGCAGATTATCAAAACTTAAAGTGGTCATTTTCGATTGTGATGGCGTAATGTTTGATTCAAAAGAGGCCAACGAGGCGTATTACAATCATATATTGGAGCGATTTGGAAAACCTAGGATGGACGCCCGGCAGTGTGAATATGTTCACATGAATACGGTCAGCCGGTCGGTGGCCTACCTCTTTGGCGGTGATCCGCAGGTGGAACAGGCTCAAGCATATCGAGAAGAACTCAGCTATGCGCCCTTTATTCCCATGATGTGTATGGAACCATACCTGAGGACCCTCTTAGAACAGTTGCGCATAAGTTTCAAGACAGCCATTGCTACAAATCGATCAAATACCATGAATCAGGTCTTGGAAGAGCACGGACTGAAAGGCTATTTTGATCTCATCGTTTCAAGTCTGGATGTGCCGGAGCCCAAGCCTGCGCCTGACGCCCTGTTGAAGATCCTGGCCCATTTTGAACTGTCACCGAGCGAGGCTATCTATATAGGGGATTCACAGATTGATGAAATGACGGCAAAGGCAGCGGGAATTCCTCTGATAGCGTACAAGAACAGGAGCTTGTCCGCCACTTACCATGTTGACGGTTTTGACGATGTGGGAGTCCTGCTGGGCAAGCGCCATACATCATTGCCGGAAAGTTTTTAATCAAACAACTGTGGCATAGCCTTAAGGTTTCCATTTAACATTTAACCCCGGTTCTAGGATGTTTGCACTTGGGTCTATGAGCCGTTAATGAGGATTTCGCCTCAGTTTGTGAGCTATTTTTTAGAGGAAGGAGAAGCTATGAATTTCAAGAAACACATAGTCAGGGCTTGGGAGCTTACCCTAAAGTTCTTAGTGTCACTGGTTTTGATGACGTTGGTTATGTCTGTCGTCGCAGCTATTACTTTGGGTATTCTTGCTCCAACAATGATGGCTGGGTACGTGCAGTCTATACTTTTAATGGTAAGAGAAGGTCGTGAGCCAAGGATTCAGGACCTCTTTTCAGAAATGAGGCTGTTTTTGCCGTTGCTAGCCTTTGGGATTGTTGTCTTGATAGGCGTCATAGCAGGTTTTATGTTGCTTGTTATACCTGGTTTCCTTGTCATAATAGCTGTATCTTTTTGCTGCTTGTACATGTTACCACTCATGACTGACAAAAAACTGGGCTTAGTTGAAGCGATCAAGCAGAGTTACAACATGGCTATTCGGGACAACATGCCTGAACACATAGTTGTGGTTATCTTGTTCCTGGCAATTTCAGGAATCGGAAGTTCATTTCTTGTAGGATTTCTTTTCACACAGCCTCTAGCCACCACTTTCCTTCTGTCAGTCTACGATGAGAAAACAGCCGGTGAGCTTCAGAGTATACGTCCTTTAAGCTAGAATCGATAATTAACCCTAACGTTGTAAAAGCCGAGGGTGCTGCAAATGCCAGGCGTCAAGGGTGAGGCTGTAGTCGTTTTACGCCGATCCATTGACAACGCAGCAGATGCTGTATCATCGGCTTTCCCGCAGGGTAAACAACATGGCTGTTTTTCTGGATATCACTCGCAGTGCATTCCACAAAATTACTCAAAAAGACCGCAAAGAAAAGCTATTGTTGCTTTTTGACCCCTTTGCCATGTTGTTTATGCAACTATAGGGTTAATGTTTGATTTCGCTATCCATCCTCCGTATAAAGCACTGCCAGTATGACGGTTTCCTTGTCTCCATGGCATCGAACCAGGTGAGGGACGGTGGAATCATAGTAGATGCTATCTCCAGCGTGGAGTACGTCTGTGTGATCCTCTAGAATCACTTCCATGGCGCCTTTGAGCACATAGATAAACTCTTGACCTGCGTGAGTGGAAAGTTCCTTTTTTGCCTTGGATGGCACTAAGGTTACCATGAAGGGTTCCATGCTGCGGTCTTTTTTGTCAGGTGCAAGGGACTCGTATGTATAGCCGTATTGATCTCCCTGGGTAGAAGTAAAACGCGAGATGATCTGCCGTTGATCCTTTCGCACGATCGTAAATGGTTTTACCTCACCCGTTGAGATGAATCGGCCCAGTTTCATATCGAGAGCCTTGGCAATCTTTATCAATGCGCCAAGGGGGGGTGAGACTGCTTGAGTCTCAATTTGGTTCAAATATTCCACGCCAAGGCCTGTTCGTTGGCTAACATCTTCCACGCTCAGTCCCTTTTCTTCGCGAACCGTGCAAACTCGTTGGCCCACTGAAGATGTGGCTTCTTCTCCTTGAGACTCCATGGTTAAAGGTGTGGCATCTTCTGGTGTGCCGGGGGAAAACTCACTTATATCTTGTAGGAAATCCTTATAGGCATCTGCCGGTTTTTCTCTACTCATAACGCCTCCCTATGTTACAGCCTTCAAGAACTTTTCCAGACCTTTCATGCTGTCAACGTTGTAGGCCTCGTGTGTATAGGTGTCTGGGATGATCTTTCTGAGTAGCCCCGTCAATACCTTCTTTGGGCCGACCTCGGCAAAGACCTCAATGGCTTCATCTTGCATCTTGCACACAGAGTCGTACCATCGAACGGGGTTACACAACTGGCTTGCCATAATTTCTGTAATTTTTTCAGGATCTGATTCAAAATCCGCAGTTACATTAAATATGACCGGTATCTTTGGAGAGCCGAAAGAAATCTCATTCAAAAAGGCCCTAAAATCATCCTCCGCCCCGCGAATCAATTCGCTATGCCATGCACCGCTCACCTTCAGAGGGATTGCCTTGGCCCCTTTATCTCCTGCGATTTTCGAAGCGTATTCCACAGCATCGGGCGCCCCCGTAATCACTATCTGCTCGGCTGCGTTATGGTTGGCCACGGCTACTATGCCTTTTTCCTTGGCTTCATCGACAATGCTGCGCACTACCTCGATATTAAGGCCAATGATTGCATGCATAGCTCCTTTGTGTTTACTGGCCTCACGATGCATCAAGAAGCCCCTTTTGAAAACAAGCTTTAGAGTATCCTCATAAGTAGCTACTTCGCCGGCCGCAAGGGCGCTGTATTCTCCAAGACTGTGACCAGCTGTCAGTGATGTATGAATGCCCTCTTTTTGAAGTACGGCGAGGCAGGCCAAATTTACAGCTGTAACGGCCGGCTGCAGATTGACCGTAAGGGTAAGGTCTTCCATCGGGCCTTTAAAACAAAGCTTTGATATGTGGCTTTTTGTCACTTCATCCACCATGTCAAAGATTTCGCGGGCATAGTCATATTCTTGGTAGAGGTCGTGGCCCATACCTACTACTTGTGAACCTTGTCCCGGGAAAAGTAATGCTATCTTTTTACTCAAACTATACCCCTCCGTGTCGGTTGTCAGTTATTCCAGCCGTTGGCTGGATCTCTGCTTCGCTTCAACAGTTGTCAGCTATTAGTGGATTGTAAATCGTCTATTCTGGATCCGTCCCCTCAGAATTATCTAGGTTGAAAAGCTTGCGGGTTATTTCCAAGTAAATGGATTTTTCGTCGTTGTTGGCATTTTTTTTAAGGAAAACCGTTGGATTATGCAAGATCTTATTTACAAGGGCTGCTGTTAAGGTGTCAATGGCAGCACGGCTTTCGTCTGATAATGAAACAAGAGATCTAAAGGTCTTTTTTAGCTCTTTTTGCCGGATCTCTTCCATCTTTTCCCTGAGCCCCACAATAGTGGGTACTACTTCAAGGCCTTGAAACCACCTGCGAAACTGGATGACGGCAGCATCTACGATCCGTTCTCCCTTGATCGCTGCATGCTTTCGTTCGTCTATGTTTTCTTGGATGGCGTTCTTAAGATCATCAATGTCATAAACATATACATTGCTTATTCGGTTTATTTCGGGATCTATATCCCTGGGGACTGCGATGTCAATGAAAAAAAGGGGGCGATTCTTCCGAGCACGCATCAGTCCTTTGAAATCATCACGTACAAGTACATATTTTTGTGCCCCCGTGGAGCTGATGACGATGTCGACTTCTTTTAGATAATCCTTGATTTCTTCAAACCGAATGGCTGTTCCACCAAATTTTTCAGCCAGGTCAACACCTCGTTCAAAGGTTCGATTGGCGACAAAGATTGGCCGTGCCCTATTATTTACGAGGTGTTCTACCGCGAGTTCCGCCATTTCGCCGGCGCCAAGGAGTAAGACTGCTTTATCGTCAAGTTCAGAAAAAATCTTGCGGCCCAGCTCAACAGCCGCGTAGCTTATGGAGACAGCATGATCGCCAATACCGGTTTCAGTGCGTACGCGTTTTGCCACGGAAAAAGATCGATGCATGAGCCGGTTTAGAATTACTCCGCATGTTCCGTGATCACATGCTTCTGCGTAAGATTCTTTGAGCTGTCCCAAGATTTGGGGTTCGCCTACCACCATAGAATCAAGGCTTGATGCAACGCAGAAGATGTGTTTTGTTGCGTCATCTCCCTTTCGCACATAGAGGGTGGATTCGAAGACATGGCGGGGGGTGGCCTTAAATTCAGCCATAAAATCCTTTACAGCTTCTACCGCGTTGGTAGGATCTGGAGTAGTCAGGAGAAACTCTACGCGATTACAAGTGGAAAACAGTGCAATTTCACCTATATATTCATTTTGCTGCATGGCTTCCAGGACCTTTTCGGTGTCTTCTTTGGGGAAGGCTAAACGCTCCCGTACCTCTACGGGGGCCGTTTTATGATTGAGTCCTATTGCGACAATGTGCCATTTTTCTGCCATTGTTTCAGTCTCCGGAGTTTTTACGAAACCGTCTAAATCTGACTTTTTACGATTTCATCAAATCTAACCCAAAAAAAACAGAAAAAAAGTAAAAAGGAGCACCAAAAATCCCACAATAGTCATGATAGCAGCGCGTTTCCCCCGCCATCCAACCGCCAAACGCTCGTGTAGCAAGGCGGCATATACAAGCCAGGTAATGACTGCAAGAATCTCTCTAGGGTCCCAGCTCCAAAACTGTCCACGTATCATCTGCGCATAGACTATGCCTGAGATGATGCCAAAGGTAAGTAAGGGAAATCCTACAACAAGGCTGGCATAGCCAGTGGAATCAAGGAGTTTTAAAGAAGGAAGTCGACGAAAGAAAAACCCCTGCTTCTTATCTTTGATTGCCTTTTCTTGAATTAGATAGAGTATGCCTACCAAGCAAGCAATGGCAAAGGCGGCGTTTCCCAAGACAAGTGTTCCTATATGGACTGTTCGCCATAGGCCTTGAAGAAACGGCGCCACCTCAACCTGTGGCCTTGGCAGGATGGAAGCGATTATCACGGCTAGAGTAGCCAACGGCGCCACAAGGGCTCCAAGGACCATAAGATGAAATTTTATTTGGAGTATAAGGAAAATACCAATGACAGCCCACCCGAAAGTTGATAGTGTTTCATAAAGGCTGTAAACGGGGATGTGCCCGGATTCAAGGTACTGGGTTATCATGTCACCAGTATGTCAAATGAATCCTACCCAAAGGACAATGTTTGAAATACGGTAAATGGGTCGCTTCTGAAAAAGGATATAACCCTGATAACCAAGCGAGCTTACAATGTAGCAGGCTATTGTAGATCCATATAACAAACCCATAGTTCATCCTTTCAAAAATATAGAACCATCACTGTCTTGAAGCTGTTCGATTTCCATCAAGCTTTGCAAATTGTATTCCGTGCCCAATACTTCCTTCAGTTTAGCGTTAATATTTTCTGTATGATCTTGCCTGACCATTTCCAAAAGCCCTGCGTCAAGTAATTCTTCGAACTTTTCTTTATTTGTCTCCGGCTTATTGGCTTCAGCTAGAAGTTTGTAACGGATAGCCCCCATAATATTCAGTAGCTTTGCGTATTCAGGGCCAAATTCGTTTTCCAGCTTTTTGCGAATCCTCTTGGCCATTGCCGGGCTTTTGTTTGACGTAGAAATGGCAATAGTCAAATCTCCTTGTCGGACAATTGCAGGAAGGACAAAGGTACAGGATGCGGGTTGGTCTGCGATGTTGCAAAGAATTTCGCAGTTGGAAGCATCCTCGCTAAGCCTTTGGTTTATCTCTTCATCTGAGGTAGCTCCTATAACAAGGAACTTACCTTCCAGATCAGAGGTCCGGTAGGCTCTAGTTTTCAGCTCAACGAGGGCCCTGGATGCCAAGTCTTTGATGTGCCGGGTGACTTGCGGACTTACGACAGAGACCTTGGCACCGCATTCAAGCAAGGTCTTTACCTTACGTTCACCCACATGCCCTCCGCCGACGACAAGGCAATGTCTGTTTTTGATGTCCAAATTGACGGGATAATAACGCATCACAAATATTTTCTCAGGCCAATGCTTTTTCACCGCCCGCTTCGCTCAAGACACAAAGTTCGCAGAGAGGAAATCATCTATCTCTGGGCTCTTTGCGGTGAATACACGATTTTCATGGAACAGCAAGGCAGAAACCTAACCGCACAGGTCAAAAAAGTTTGGGGTATACGATTAATAGACCGTAGTTATCGAGAAGCTACCCCTCAAAAGGCCTTAATCTCTAGTATTGTATAGGATTATTTTCTTTTAGGCAAACCAATAATTTCAGATAATCTACCTGGGAATGGCTACTGTACCCTATGAGAGGAAAGTATTTGGGCAAGAGATTTCGCCGGATTGTCCAGGACTGATTCGTCGGGCAAGGTGATAGTTATATTTCCTTCGTCTTTTTCTAGGCATTCACAAAGACGGTCCTTAAATGTTGTTGCCATTTGCCTTGTGAGTTGTGTTTCTCCCCTTTCCAAAAGGACCTCACCCATAAAGGCAAATGCAGCGCCAAGAAGCTGTCCGCCTGCATCTGCGATCTTTTCTTTGCGGGGCAGGGTGTCAGGAAATGTGAAGCGGTGGTTGGGTTATAATATTTGGTGAGTCTTGGAAGCTAGGTCATGGCTTTTTGTAAGGGGGTTCGAATCCAAAAGTAGAAAGCAGGGTCAAATGCCCCTGCTTTCTCTGCGTATCTTGCTGATCGCCGGGATTACTTTCTTAATTTCTTTTTAAGACCTGCAAGCCCGATTAGCCCAGAGCCCAGTAGCCAGAGCGCACCCGGGATGGGGACTGCGTGCATGCCAGCGTCCCATGTCAAGTTGTTACCAGCACTGGCGTAGAAATCTTTGGTTCTTCCGGTACTCGTGTTAGCATCACTGTCGATAGCGTCATCAGTCCCCTGGTCATTTAGAGAAAATGAGTAACCGCTCGGCAGGATAAACTCCAGGTAGTAGTAGCCAGCCGGCGCACTGAAACTAAATCCACCTAAGACGGTAGTTGTGCTATCAAAGACAGCAGTACAGTTTAAACGATACAGATTCACTATGACACCCGAGAGACCTGAGTCGCCATCATCCTGTGTGCCATTTATGTTTTCATCATTCCACACAAAGTCACCGATAGTGGCAGTAGGGCAGCAAAAAGCAGGCTGAGCGAACACAAAGACAGCCAAGATTGCTAGTAATAGACTCCGTTTGCTTATCATAATCTTGTTCTCCTTTTCCGCAATGAGTTGCTTTCCTAGTAGAGCACAGACCATGCCAGCAGTAGATGTGTGTAATTACAGTTAGTTAGCTTTTTCATGGAAATAAT
>CAYSBQ010000039.1:0-18641 GCA_964429315.1 uncultured Desulfobacterales bacterium | reverse complement strand
CAAAATAATTTCATTGAACATAAGCAAAAATAGTACAAAAACGACACACCTCAAAATCTGACATCGGGGAAAAATCTGTCTCATCCATCAAAAATGAGAAACCTATGAGCGTGTGCTTCGATGGATGCCTAACAAAGTGTAATCCGGCAACTGTAATCAGCCTGGAACACGGTGTCATCGGTGTTAATTAGTAGTATAGTAAGATAGTTATACCATAATCATCTCCTGCACCATAAAATACCATCCAGAACACTCCATTCCAGATTATCACTCATTAAAAAGTCTGAAAAAGAAGTGTAGAGGACAGGAAAAAGGGAGAATAAACAAGGATAAAGTGAAAGAATAGGACTATGGGGATGGTGAGACCATACTGGAATTGTAGATGTAAATTAGATTGTTATGTATACTATGATTATTATCTACGAGACATAATCAGTAGGAACGGTAATGGCGACGTATAAAGAACTTAAATTGGTTAAATACCTTGATGGGGCTATTTCCTTCGTGGAGGAACTGCTGGACATCACATTTAAGCCCGCTGGGAAAAATACGTTCAGTGCCTACTGCCGCTTCCACATCGACAGCCAGCCCTCTTTCCGGGCCTACGCAGATAAAAAAGGAGAAGTCAGGTTCCACTGCTTCGGTGAATGTAGTGGAGACTGGGACGTCTACGACCTTATCATGACCAAGAACAAGTGTAATTTCAAAGAGGCGCAGAAAGTCTTCGCCCAGTATTTAGGCGTTGAAGATTTCAAAGCCTACACACAGCACGATAAAGACAGAAGTGATCTGAACCAACTGGAAGAGCCAGATGAGCCCGTTGTCCGTGCTGAACCCAAGGAACTCGACCTAAAGATGGTGGGAACCCTTGACCTGGCAGCGTCCTATTACAATGAACTTTTATTAAAAGACCCGGACAGATTTAAGAAAATCTTCGCCTATCTTAAACGTCGAGGGCTGGACACGGATACAATCAGAAAATTTAACATTGGCTATGCCCAACCCTTCAAAGATGATGATTACGTTGGAAGAGCCCTAATCAAAGAGTTTCTGGACATGTTCAAAGACGACTTTACCGAGTTCTATTCGTTCCAGAAAGCCGGTCTGGTGAGGCTCTTAAACGATGGCACCTATTACACTCGATACGTCGATTTCAGCAAAGAATGGGGTCCATACGGCGTCTATGCTGACTGTTTCGCTGGATACATTACATTTCCTATCTATAACGCCCACGGCAAGCCACACGGCTTTATGGGAAGGCGTCCTGATAATCGAGGGAACGTCCGCTGGCGAAAGCAAAAGACAGAAGACACCTTCATCAGCACAAGAGGCTGGCTATACGGCATTGATAAAGCATCCAGGCACATCAGGCACTACAAGACGGTCATCCTGGTGGAGGGCATCTTTGATTATTTCGCTTTCTACAACCTGTTCCAAGACACGGACAAACCCATCGTCGTCTCTACTCTGGGAACGATGCTCACCGATGAAACGCTGGCTCTCTTACGCACCCTTGGAGTGGAGCACTACATCATAGCCTATGACTGTGATAATGCCGGGCGAAAGGCTATTCAGGGAATAGCAGATGAGGTCGGAGGTATTGTCTATTATCTGGGAGAGATGGCAGACGGCGAAGACCCATCGGACAAGTTGAAACCCGTAGGGACCGTTATTAGCGGGTTTTCTCTTAAACACCTCATCTCTGGAAGAAGGCACAGAAAAAGACAGAAAAGCCCGTCTACGTTTCTCACATCAGCAAAGGAGAGGTTCTCCTGGCTCCTGACATCGGAATGGAAGGCAAAACTATCTTTAAGAGACCAGCGGTCAAAGATTATCATTACGATGTGGAGGACTTTCTGCCGCTGCTTACCTATGACCACGGAAACAAGTCAGCCCTGGACACCAACATTCAGGAACTCATCAAACGGCTAAATGCCCGACCCACCAAGGCACAGTCTGATAAGTCCTTCTCCATCCCAGCCAATTTCCTGATAGAGGAGGCATATGAAGAATTAGGTCCTGCACTTATTCTGTGGCTGCGCCTCGTGATAGAACAACAGGCTCGGAGGAGAAAAGTCCGTGAGACAGACACTACCATAGCAACCTGGCTAAATACCTCACGGGCTACAGTGAGCAAATACAAGGCAGTCCTGAAAGACCTGGGCTTTATCAACACTGACACCCGCCGTAAACTACAACGTCTATCGGTAAACTTCTTCCCCAGATAATCCACCATCCCCCGGCAACACCGCACCGCCTAACAGCACCCCGCTATTACTTTAAAGGGTAAATGTATAGGGAAAATCGACTGTATAGATAGTATAATTAGTGTGTTAGAGTGTATTTTTGGCTTATGATCTGTCAACTGCGGAAAGTGTAAAATTATGTATGCATCTCTTAAAATACCGGTTATAATACTTTCTGAATTGGTTAATTTGCGAACTAGGAGAAACGGTTATGAAGGTCTTAGCTACAGCAATTTTAGCGCTTATTCTTGTTTTTTTTACAAATGCAAATTGTGAAGAACCTCCCAGATTAGATTTTGAATGGACCGGTTCGGACGACACTCATTTTAGTCGGCGGACTAAAGACGGTGGATACATAATATCAGGGCAATTTTGGACACCTGGTGGAAACCAATACGACTTCTGGGTATTGAAATTAGACAAAGACGGCAATATCGGCTGGCAAAAGACCTATGGTGGAGGAAATTGGGATATTGCGTTTTCCTCCACGGAAACCTCGGACGGTGGGTATATTGTTAGTGGGACAACCTCTTCTTTTGGTGATGGTAATGATGATATCTGGATTTTAAAACTTGATGCCAAAGGAGATATAGTGTGGCAAAAAACATTTGGTGGAAAATTGTCAGACTATGCTGGAACAGCCGAACAAACAAAGGACGGTGGCTATGTTGTCGCAGGCACAAGTGCATCTTTTGGAAGTTCAAAGGATCTTTGGATACTGAAATTGGATAAGGACGGAAATATCGAATGGGATAAAACGTATGGTGATGAAGGCGAAGAAAGCGATGCTTTCCGCCACATTCCAGTCGTACAAACCTCAGGCGGGGGATACGTTGTGGCGGGTTCTTCAAAATCTTTTAGTATGAAAAAGGAAAAATCTTATAGTGAGGGAGACGAAGACTTCTGGATACTGAAATTGGATAAGGTCGGAAATATTGTTTGGCAGAAGACATTCGGAACCGCTGGTGAACAATATCCCACAAGTCTTGCAGAATTGTCAGATGGGACTTTACGTTTGACTGGTACAGTGAGCAAATATTCAGGAAATGATGACTGGATACTTATTCTTGATGCTAACGGTACTGTCCTTGGTGTCCATCCTTTGGAAAATATAAAACTTCTTTTCTACGATACTTCGGTCATTCCGAAAGATACAAATGAAAAATCTACTAATACTTCTGCGTTAGTAAATGATACTACCCGAGTTATGAAAAAAAAGGAAAAAGACAACGAAGAGACAATTAGGAATGAGTGAAAATATTTGTTTCTGCTTTGACTACACAGAAGAAGACATCCGAAATGACATCGACAAGAACGGCAAATCCACCATTATGGAAAGGATTATGGCAGAAAAGAAAAAAGGTGGCTGTCAGTGTAAGACAAAAAATCCAAAAGGGGTCTGATGTCTTGGTGATGTCCGCAAGGTTGTGGACACATGCCTAAATAAGCCATCACCATTCACGGTATTCTCTTAATGGACAATTCAAACATCTTTCTTTACAGTCGGGTTTCATTTTTCGACAGAAAAATTTCTACCATCACAAAGAAGCCATAGCAATCGCTCTTCTAGGCCGCCAGAAGCCACACTCTGTGCCGTCAAAAGACCTTCCCTATACCCAAAATCGAAAACAGATACGCCACGGGGACGGTCTGTATCTCCGATAGGAGAGAGCCTTACCAATAGAATTATTTTCGAGACTTCTTACACTCCTATAAAAAGGTGGACCACTTCGTGGTCTTCATTCATAGCCGTTCTCACCTTGTTCAGATCTCATCATGGTCGACATACCATCCTGCCAGATTTCTCCCCGCTGCCTACCTATACAGCAAATCACCATACCTCCATTTCCAGCAATAAATAACGCCCCTTTTGATTTTTAACAATCCCTACAGAAAGGAGAAATCATCATGATAATTAAAATCTTCAGCACCAACCTTGTCGCTTACAACCGAGGAGAACTGCGTGGAAAGTGGCTCACACTTCCATTACCAGAAGATGTATTACGAGAAGAGATACGAACCATCCTCTCCACTTCTTACAACGACGAGGAGTTCTTTATCACAGACTATGAGGCACCCTTTTTCATCGAAGAATACGAAAACGTGTTTGAATTAAATTCTTTTATGGAAGAACTGGCTGACATAGACGAAGCGGAGGACATTATCAGCGCCATCAGCGAAGATGTTCTTGGAGACGGATACGATAGGGACGAACTTTTACGCATCCTGAAAGACCGGGATTATTACGCCACCACTGGCATACGCACAGAACAGGAATTGGCTCTGAACATCGAAGATGAGATGCTTCCATTTGATTACGCCCTGGCAGAGAAAGCAGGAGCATCAAATTACATTGACTGGGAAGCCGTGGGAAGGGAAATGACATACGATGGATGGAACATTACCAAAGATGGAATAGCCATCTACGTTTACAGATGAAAGGAGGACACGTTATGGACTTTGAAGATGGGCTGGGCTGGGGTAATTTCATGATAATCGGTCCCATGTCCGAAGAAATAGCCGAGGAAAAACGACGCAGGCGAAAATTGGAACGAGAAGTGGAGCGGGAAATAATCCCTATAGCGGAAGATGAAACTGATTTGTCAGACTTGGAAGAATAGTTTTTAATCACGTAAAAAACTTGAATTTAGAATTTAAGTACACAACTGAAACGAAATTGTAATTCCGTGGTAATTAGGATGTTCTGAAGTATGTTTATGAGATAATTCCATTCCATCAGCGGCAAACAACCATCCAATCGACCTTTCCACACAATTACATTCTATCATTTTCACTCACCAACAACATTTTATGCGACTGGCATGTAATTTGCTGTGCCAATAAGTAGATGCAGAATAATTTTTAAATTCAACATAGAAATAAATTGTTCAGCATCATTTTAGCAACGGCAGATGCCTGCGGGTCTTCTGCCACACGTTTCGGAGGCTTCAAAGAGCCCTAACCAGGAAAAGGGGTATGCCTCAATTCAATAGGTGTAATGCGTTTTAAGCGCAAACACCTGACGTGTGGCGGGAGACCCGTTTTTTGTTCCTGCCTATGGCAGCGAGAGCGTCGCAAACAACATGAGGAGTTTTTAAAGGAGGTGATGATAAAGGAATACAAAAATGTCTTCGGCTTTAAGCCAAGATTTTAGCGAAGTGAGAGAGCAGACCTCTATAACTCTGCTACACGCCCCTCCTACCTCTGGGGGCACAAGCCGCTCCGGCGGTGGGCACGCCATCGACGGCAGAGGAACCGTCGTCTGGAACTGACCAGCATTGGGCGATTGTCATACCAGTATTTTAGAGGTAAACATCATGAATAATGTAGTAAAGGAGAAAAAATTATGGACACAACAAGAGGTCGCTGACTATTTTAGAGTTGTTCCCGCCACAGTGAAGAACTGGCGTGAACGAAATCTTTTGACGTTCTTTCAAGTCCCAGGCTCATCAAGGGTTTTATACCCTTTTGATGCGGTTGAAGTATTTGAAAAGCAACACACAAAGTCAGCAAGGGAGGTGGTAAAACCAGGCAAGAGATCCAAAATCAAGAGGAACAAGCCTGTCATGCCATCCAATGAAGCAGATTGGAGGGTATGACCATGGCTAATAAAAAGTATCATCACCTTTTCCCAAGAAATGGAGTTTACTATTTCCGCAAAGCCGGACACATTTTTTCTTTGGAAACCAGAGTAGGAACCGAAGCAATCAAAATGAGAGACAGGCTACTTGAACGTTATCGTATCTATGGTGATTTCAAGGCTTTTCCAGAACATGACGACGAATTGACATTTGGTAAATTCGCCAAAGAGTGGGCAAAGAAACGAATGGGCAAAAAGAAAAAAATTAAACCTTCGACCTGGAGGGACTATTCGTCATCCTTGAATAAGCATGTATTACCTGCCTTTAAGGATGTTCCAATCAAAGACATCAAAGCGCATGAAGTGAAAGATTTTAGGGACAATCTGGAATGTAAAGCAAAAAGAGCAAACAACATTCTTGTCCCAATGCGTGCTATTTTCAGTTTCGCTCTTGGAAAAGAATACATTTCCACAAACATAATGGACCAAGTGGGAAATTTGGAAGTGGAACAGCCAGACATTTTTCCTTTCACTGTGGAGGAAGTTGAGGTCATACTGGATGCCATAGACCCTTTTTACGAGCCCTATACTTGTTGTAGATTTTACACGGGTATGAGAGATGGTGAAATCAATGCCCTTCGTTGGTCTGACTACAAAGAAAAGATGCCAACGGGTCCTAAACTCAACGTAAACAAGAGTTTTGTTTACGGTGAGGAAGGTCCACCCAAAACGCAGAAGTCAAGGCGACCAGTCGATTGTTTAGAATTTGTAGTGGAAGCCCTGGAAAAGCAGAAGGAACTGACCGGCAACAGTGAATACATCTTTTTGACCAAAGACGGTTCTCGTATGAACCCGGACCACTTTCGAGAAGTTGTCTGGAAGCCAGCATTAAAAAAGGCTGGATTAAATTATCGCCCGCCTATTCAAACGAGACACACGTTCGCTACAATGATGCTGCCTGAAGGCAGAGACGCGATCGGCTGGGTCAAAAAATGCTCGGTCATTCGTCTTTACAGATGATTTACACCAGATACTATGCCTGGATACCAGATGAAAACACTGACTACGGTTCGTCTGTTGTGGAAAGAGTTAAAAAACTGCGGGAGGAGAAACGCATTCAGGAAGGAAAAAAGGGTGGAAAAGTGATAGAAATGTTTGGCGAAATAACACAAAAACGACACAGCAAAAAGAAAGGCTTACAGGAATGTTCTGTAAGCGATTGAATTCGTACAACAGTTTGTGTGGCGAGGTTTCTAATCGTCGGGTTATGAGCCCGACGAGCTACCAGACTGCTCCACCCCGCATCAGAGCCGCATGGTTTAAAGGCTTGATATGACACTGTCAAGGATTATTTATGGGATTATTTATGGGCTGCCAGGAATTGCCCCATCAGGTTGTGGCCTTCAGCAATAAAGACCGATCTACCTTCGGCACATTTCTCGTTGAATCCGCAAGGCTCGCCCGAGGACGGTTCCACACCTATCCCGTATATGGCAAAAGGCACCGGCTCAGCGGTATGCGTCCTTACAGAAAGAGGGGTATTGTGATCTGTTGTTACCATAATCCGGTATTCTGAAAGGCCCTTCAATCCCTTAAAAATGTTTCCCACTACCTTGGCATCGAAAGACTCAATGGCACGGATCTTTTCGTCTAACAAACCAGCATGCCCTGCCTCGTCGGGGGCTTCCACGTGGACATAAACTAGGTCGACATTTTCTATAGCCCGAAGGGCGTATCGCGCCTTGGCCTCGTAATCCGTGTCAAAATATCCGGTAGCGCCCGGCACACGTATCACTTGAAGTCCAGTATATGCGCCGATCCCTCTTAGTAAATCGACTGCCGATATGATCGCCCCCTTGAGCCCGGTCTTCTTTTCAAAAGAAACCAGTTCCGGTGCGTATCCTTGCCCCCACAACCAGATTCTGTTGGCAGGGCTTAAACCCTGTTCCACCCTGGCCTTGTTTACAGGATGATCCCTTAAAACATCGCCCGACTGATCCATTAACTCCAATAACACCCTTTTCGAATTCATCTTGTCTAGATAGGACTGTACCTGTTGGCCCGTAATGTCATGGGGCGGCGTCGTCTCCACTTCTGCGCTCCCACCTTTCCACACCATGAGATGACGGTATCCCACTCCGGAATAAAACCTGAATTTCTCACTACCAAGCCTCTTGTCTATAGCTTCCACAAGGTCCTTGGCCTCTTCACTCGAAATATGTCCGGCGCTGTAATCACCCATGGTAAGCACGCCATCTTCTTTCAAAAGGGTCACCAGATTGCAACGGAAGGCCACATCACCAGGATCAAGTCGAACCCCTAAGCTGGCTGCCTCCAAGGGCCCCCGCCGGGTTTGCACACTTTTCGGATCATAGCCCAACAGACTCAAGTTGGCCGTATCACTGCCGGTCTCACACCCTTCGGGCAAGGTCTTGACCAAGCCCATCCGGCCGTTATTGGCAATCCAGTCCATATTAGGAGTCTGGGCAACGGCAAGGGGGGTCTTTCCCCCTAGTTCGGCTACCGGGTAATCTCCCATACCGTCACCAACTAAGATCATGTATTTCATATCCAATCCTCAATGCGAATCAGGATTGTCTTATCCTTAACCACATCAAGCTCATCTATCTCAGAAAGGGCCAAGTGCACTGCCGCCTCTTTTGCCTCGTGAGTAATCATAACAATAGGTACTGCCCCAACAAGGTCTCTTCCCTTTTGGTGGACCGATTTGATACTGATTCCATGCTTCCCCAGGATTCCAGCGATCTTAGACAGCACACCTGGACGGTCGTGGGCAGAAAAACGGAAATAGTATTTGGCATTTAGATCTTCGGACGACTTGATCAGCCTCCGCTTTACATTAGACGGCTGGTAACCTATATAAGGCACCCTGCCTACAGCCCCGGTTAACACATTGCGGCCGATATCCACCAGATCACTGACCACAGCGCTGCCCGTGGGCATCATTCCAGCGCCCGGCCCGTACAGCATAACATTTCCTACGGCATCACCTGTGATATAAAGGGCATTATATGCCTCGTTCACATTGGCAAGAAGACTGTTTGCGGGTATTAAAGTCGGATGAACACGGGCCTCGATGGCATGTCCATCATCTTTTGAAATGGCCAAAAGCTTGATCCTATAACCGAATTCCTTAATAAACATGATGTCAAGGGGTGTTATCTTTGAGATCCCCTCTATGTAAACACTGTCAAAATCAATGGGCACACCATAGGCTATGGAAAGCAGTATCGTAAGCTTATGAGCTGCATCGATACCTTCTACATCAAAGGTGGGATCGGCCTCTGCATAGCCCAAGGCTTGGGCCTCTTTCAATACCTCGGAAAATGGACTTCCCTCATTAGTCATCTTAGTCAAAATATAGTTGGCGGTACCGTTCAGGATGCCAAAAAGCCCCTGTATGCGATTGGCAATAAGGCCTTCTTTTATCGAACGAATAAGGGGAATCCCGCCGCCCACACTGGCTTCAAAGCCAACTTCCACCCCCTTGTCTGAGGCAGCAGAAAAGATCTCATCGCCATAAGAAGCAAGAAGGGCCTTGTTGGCTGTCACTATATGCTTGCCGTTTTTAATAGCCTGCAAGATAAAAGTCTTTGCAGGTTCATATCCACCGACAAGCTCCACCACAATGTCCACCTCGGGGTCACTAATGACCTGGCCGGCGTCCGTGGTAAGCACCTTTTTATCAACAGAAACCCCACGATCGGTTTCAATATCAAGATCGACGATCCACTTAAGCTCCAGGGTGGCGCCCAGGCGTGCTTCAATAACATCCCTGTTTTCTACCAAGATCTTCGCCGTACCCGAACCAACTGTCCCAAAACCCAATAAACCGACACATATCTTTTTCATCTCTTCCACTCCTAAGTCCTCAAGAACCCACTACAAGATCTTCCGGAGCCCCCTTATTGCCTGATTGATCCGCATCTCATTTTCAATTAAGGCAAACCTGACATATTCATCACCATACTCCCCAAAACCAAGTCCCGGAGAGACTG
This sequence comes from uncultured Desulfobacterales bacterium, assembly GCA_964429315.1. Classification (GTDB taxonomy): domain Bacteria; phylum Desulfobacterota; class Desulfobacteria; order Desulfobacterales. Next base: position 8,796 of record CAYSBQ010000039.1, on the reverse strand, counting down.
CTACCCCTGCCTTTTGGATCAATATTTTGGAAAACTCTACAGAACCCATACCGATATATTTTTCAGGGATCTTCGCCCAAACAAACATGGTTGCCTTAGGACTCTTCACAGGCCAACCCGCCCGATTCAAGCCGTTTATCAGTGTATCGCGTCTTTTCTTGTATGTACCTACAATCTCTTTGACACAATCCTGGGGACCGTTCAGCGCGATAATAGCTGCAATCTGAATCGGTTGAAAGATACCATAATCGAGGTAACTCTTAATGCGCCGCAAAGCCCCTACTATTTTCGGGTTACCGACACAAAAACCAACACGCCATCCCGGCATGTTGTAGCTTTTAGAAAGAGAAAAAAACTCAACGCCAATCTCCTTGGCCCCAGGCACCTGAAGAAGGCTAGGAGGTTTGTATCCGTCAAATACCAGATCTGCATAGGCTAAATCATGAAGAACCATGATCCCATGCTCTTTTGCATAATCGACAATCCTTTCAAAAAAACCTATATCCACTACCTCCGTAGTAGGGTTGTGAGGGAAAGAGATGATAAGCATCTTGGGTTTAGGCCACGTCTGTTTTGTGGCTGCAATTAAGTTGTCAAAAAAGTCCTGGTCGGGCCCCAAAGGAATCCCCCGCACATCCCCACCTGCTATGATAGCCGAGTAGGGGTGAATAGGATATGTAGGGCTAGGTGAAAATATGACATCACCTGGACGTATTGTCACAAGCACGAGATGGGAGATGCCCTCCTTGGCTCCAATAGTAACAATCGCCTCTGTATCCGGATCAATATCTACGTCAAAGCGGCGTTTGTACCAACTCGAAATGGCCATACGAAGCTTCGTAATACCCATAGATGCAGAATAGCGGTGGTTATGCCCTTTTCGGGACGCCTCAACCAATTTGTCCACAATATGCTTTGGCGTCGGCATGTCCGGATTGCCCATGCCCAGATCCACGATATCTTCACCTGCATGTCGTGCATCCATCTTAATCTTATTAACCATTGTAAAAACATAGGGTGGGAGACGATCTAATCTTGCAAATTCTTTCATGGCACTAGCCTTCCGTAAGGGTTTTGATTTCCTTGCCTTTACTCAATTCTTTACACTACCGCGATAGTGTTGTCAAAAAGATTTCTTTTGACATTTTTGCCTCACTACTCTAAAAAGCAACATAAATAAACATAGGAGCAGAAAATGAGCGAATCTCTTACCTATCAAGATGCCGGCGTTGATGTCGATAAGGCAAATCGATTTGTCGAAAGAATAAAGCAACTCACCAAGAAGGGTCCCCAATCCGGTGTTATTGCTGGGATCGGAGGGTTTAGCGGTCTATATTCCCTTGATATCAATCAATACAAAAACCCGGTCCTGGCCACCTCTACTGATGGAGTCGGCACCAAGTTGAAGGTCGCCTCCATAGCAGGCAAACATGACACCATCGGTATAGATCTTGTGGCCATGTGTGTCAATGACATTGCCGTACAAGGCGCCAAGCCTCTATTTTTTTTAGACTATTTGTCTATGGGCAAACTCACGCTCGCAATAGCGGAACCGATAATCCAAGGAATTATCACAGGATGCAAGATCGCCAAGTGCGCCCTCATAGGTGGAGAAACGGCAGAAATGCCGGGTGTTTATGCTTCAGGGGAATACGATCTTGCAGGTTTTATAGTGGGCATAGTCGACAATAGTAAGATCGTAGATGGGTCAGAAATCGGAGTGGGACACAAGCTTGTTGGTATTGCATCAAGCGGGCTCCATAGCAACGGGTATTCTCTCGTTCGAAAGATCTGCTTTGAAAAACTGAAGCTTAAGATAGAAGATAAAGTTGATGTCCTGGGAAAAACCCTGGGAGAAGAACTCCTCGAACCAACCAAAATTTACTCTGAACTACTCCGGCACCTATTAAAAGACTTTCCAGTTCATGGGATTGCCAACATTACCGGGGGCGGCATAGTGGATAACCTACCTCGTATACTCCCTTCGTCCTGCAAGGCGGTAATTCAAGAAGGAAGCTGGGAAGTGCCTGCCATTTTTCATTTCCTCCAGGAAGGCGGAAAGCTCTCTGCTAAAGAAATGAGAAGAACGTTTAATAATGGAATCGGTATGGTCCTTGCCGTACCTGCCGGTATTGCACAGAATGTCGTGGAATTCCTGATGGCTATGCAAGAAAAAGCCTACGTTATCGGGGACATCGCCAAAAGAAAAAAGGGCGAAAAACAACTTTCCTGGGAATAACGAACCCTTACTTTGCCACTATGTCGTAAACCGCTGTCAATGCCTCCGGCAGCTTTTCCGGCTTGCTCCCTCCAGCTTGCGCCATATCCGGCCGGCCGCCTCCGCTGCCGCCCACAATGGCAGCCACCTCTTTGATCAAATTGCCGGCATGATATTTCCCCAAGTGGTCCTTTGTAACAAGGGCCACTAGTGACACCTTGCCGGACGACCTGCTTCCCAGCACAACGATCCCGGAACTCATTTTTGCCTTCAACTGATCTGCCAGATCTCTAAGCGCTGCATGCCCATCTGCTGAAACCTCCTGAACCAAGACGGATACACCATTGACATCCCTAACAGCAGAAAACGCTTCATCAACCGATGAGTCTGCCAGCGTCTTGGCCTTTAAGGCCGCCAATTCCTTCTCCAGAACCTTCTGATCTGATAGAAGCTTCTCAACTCTTTTTGTCGTTTCTTCAGGCTTAACCTTTAACATTTCTGCCAAGGCATCCAAACTCCGGAAGGTCTCCTGAGCACTTTCAAGGGCGCCTAGACCAGTAAGTGCCTCGATACGCCGAACCCCTGCCGCCACGCTTGTCTCAGTAACAATCTTAAAAAGGCCAATATCTCCAGTGCGTTCTGTGTGAGTCCCACCGCAAAGTTCCTTACTAAAATCATCTACAGCGACAACACGGACACGATCACCATACTTTTCTTCAAACAATGCCGTAGCCCCTGTATCAAAGGCATCTTCGACGTCCATCTCTTCAACTTGAACAGCTATATTGGCACAGATCTTCTCATTAACGATAGTTTCAATCTCCTTAACCACTTTTGCACCCAGAGGAGAAAAATGCGTAAAATCAAACCGTAGTCGTTCCGGACTTACCAACGAACCTGATTGCTTCACATGATCTCCAAGCAATTGGCGAAGAGCAGCATGTAAAAGATGGGTGGCGGTATGGTTTCTGGCAATGGCCAAACGCCGTTTTCGATCCACATCCGATAATACCGTCTCCCCCATGGAGATACTTCCGCGCAAGATCTTGCCCTTTTTTATGATAAGGTTAGCAGGATTTTTTATGGTATCATTTACCTTCATTTCAAAATCAGCACCTGTAATAGTGCCCCGGTCTCCCACCTGGCCACCTGCCTCGCCGTAAAAAGGCGTCTTATCAGTGACAAGCTCAACGGTCTCACCTTCCGCCACCCTGTCTACAGCCTTACCGTCTTTAACAAGCAAAAGGACCTTTGACTCGGCGTGTAAGTTTCCATATCCCACAAACTCCGTTTTCACACCTTCCGCGGAAAGGGCCTTGTACGCCTCAGCAGTTTCCTTGTCCCCGTAACCCTTCCAGGCACTCCGCGAGCGATTCCGCTGCTTCTCCATGGCAACCTTAAAGCCATCCATATCTAGCGACATCCCGTCATCGCGAACAACATCCTGGACAATATCAACGGGAAATCCATAAGTGTCATACATCTTAAAGATTAGATCGCCCGGAACTTCAGTATTTCCATGGCTACGCAACTGGCCCAAGGCGTCTTCCAGTACCTTTAAACCCGTTTCAAGCGTTCCCAAAAACCGCTCTTCTTCAATCTTAGTGATGTTCTCGATGTATGCATCAGACTCTAAGAGTCCAGGGTAAGCCGTACTCATCACGTCAAAAACCTTCCGGACAGTCCGATGCAAGAAGGGCCGAATGAGGCCCAGAGAGCGGCCATAACGCATCGCTCTTCTTAAGATACGACGAAGCACGTATCCCCTGCCTTCATTGGACGGCAAGACCCCATCACCAATCAGAAAGGCGACTGCCCGGCTATGATCTGCCACAACCTTCATAGCAATATCGATCGGCCGAGAATCTTCAAAGGATTGCCTGGATAGCTCTTCAACTTCTCTTATGATAGGCATAAACAGATCGGTCTCAAAATTGCTCTTAACCCCTTGAATAACCGCAGCTATGCGCTCCAGTCCCATACCCGTGTCAATACTTGGCTTCGGAAGAGGTTCCATATTGCCGGATTCATCACGGTTGAACTCCATAAAGACCAGATTCCACAACTCCAGGTACCGGTCACAGTCACATCCCGCCCGGCAATCAGGCCTCCCGCAACTCACATCTTTGCCTTGATCTATGAGAATCTCCGAACATGGCCCGCAAGGACCGGTATCACCCATGGACCAGAAATTATCCTTCTTGCCAAGACGTACAATCCTCTCTTCAGGGATGTCTGTATTCTCAGCCCATAGCCTATGAGCTTCATCATCTTCCTTGTAAACCGACACCCAAAGTTTTTCTGCCGGTAGACCGTACACCCTGGTTGTGAGATCCCAGGCCATTTCTATGGCTAGAGGTTTGAAATAGTCCCCAAATGAGAAATTTCCCAGCATCTCAAAAAACGTATGATGCCGCCTGGTATAGCCCACATTTTCGAGATCATTGTGCTTGCCTCCGGCACGCACGCACTTCTGAGAGGAACAAGCACGAACATAGTCGCGCTTTTCCTCTCCCAGGAATGTACGCTTGAACTGCACCATGCCGGCATTGGTAAAAAGCAGCGACGGGTCATCCTGGGGTATAAGGGATGAACTCTTAATAATAGCATGATCCCTTTTTTTAAAGTACTCCAGGAATTCTCTGCGTATATCGTTTGATGTAATCATAGTCAGTTACCTACTTCTTCCCCGCCTTCTTCCCGCCTTCCTGCCCAGATTCGGAATCTTCCTGTTTTTTCTTCCCCATTCCAAGGGCATCTCGAGTCTTGTCCATAATTCGGTCAAATATATCATGGTTTGCCTTCAAGAAGGTCTTTACATTTTCTCTCCCCTGCCCTATCCGTTCTTTTTCAAAAGAATACCAGGCCCCACTCTTTTCAACAACATCCATTTGAACAGCCATATCGAGAAGATCACCTGTGGCGGAAATCCCCTCACCGTACATAATATCAAACTGTGCCTCCTTGAAAGGAGGGGCAACCTTATTTTTTACCACCCGCACCCTTGTGCGATTTCCAATAGCCTCCTGGCCATCTTTAATACTGCCGATTCTTCGTATATCGAGTCGCACTGAAGAATAGAATTTAAGCGCATTACCCCCAGGTGTCGTCTCAGGGTTTCCAAACATAACCCCAATCTTCATACGAATCTGGTTTATAAAGACAATGGCGGTTTTTGATCTGCTGATACAAGCTGTCAGTTTTCTCAATGCCTGAGACATGAGTCTGGCCTGCAATCCCATATGGGTGTCTCCCATCTCTCCTTCAATCTCGGCCCTTGGCACCAGGGCTGCTACGGAATCGATAACCACGATGTCCATAGCACCACTTCGCACCAGGACCTCGGTAATCTCCAAGGCCTGCTCTCCCGTATCCGGCTGTGAAACAAGCAAATCATCACAATTTACACCAAGTTTCCTGGCATATTTGATATCCAGGGCATGTTCGGCATCAATAAAGGCTGCCATACCTCCCCCCTTTTGCGCCCCGGCTATAACGTGGAGGGCTAATGTCGTCTTGCCGGAAGACTCAGGGCCAAACAATTCAACGACTCGTCCCCTTGGTATACCCCCTACCCCAAGAGATTGATCCAGAGCGAGAGACCCTGTTGGAATAACGGGAATATCTGCAACTACCTGGTCTCCCAACTTCATGATAGCACCCTTGCCGAACTGCCGCTCTATCTGGCTCATAGCCAGTTCTACCGCTTTGTCTCTATCTGTTGACAGACTACCCATGAGTAACCTCCCCTTTGAGTGTCTAAACCTGAATCTCTAAATTCCTAAATCCACCTCGCTCAGTTTCGTATACACAGCCCCTTGGGAACGCAAGGTACTTTGGTATAGAATCACAGCTTCTGCTGTAAATGGATCTGTTTCAAAGCCTTCCAACTCATCCATGGCAGTCTCAAGTTCCGCCTTATCTATGCGCTGTTTTATACGACCCACCGTAAGATGACCTTTCAAGGGCCGCTTTTCCTTAGCAAAGCCAATACCTTTGAGTTGAGATTCCAGCTTGCCGTGAAGATTGCGCAACACTTCCAAATCCCCTGAAATCCCGGCCCATACTACGCGGGGACGTCTGAAGTCGGGAAAAACACCGACCCCATGCCCTTTCAACGTGAAAGGCGAAAAGCCCTCGGCGGCCGCGCTAATAGCAGAGCTGATCTGCTCCACTCTGCCCTTTGAAACATCTCCAAGAAACCTTAACGTAAGGTGTATGCCCTCCTTACGCACCCATCTGATGTTAAAACCAGACTTTTTAAGGCTCGCTTGCACATTGCCAATATCATGAAGTACGTGGTCTGGCAAACTGATTGCTATGAAAGTGCGTATTTTATCAGCCATGCCTCTTACAATACTTGCTTATCATAACAAGGGCTTCGGTGGAACTTTGCTCCTTGATCCGCCCTCGATCACCTTCAAAGAAAAACTTACGGCAATCCTCACCCATGTTCCAAGCCAAAGCCAAATGAACTGTTCCCACCGGCTTGCCGGGGCGCCCACCTGTAGGCCCGGCTATCCCACTTACCGCAAGGCCCAAATCGGTCCCTGCCAACTGTCTAACTCCCATTGCCATAGCCTGAACACATGCCTCGCTTACAGCGCCATGCTTTTTGATTATCTCCTCAGGCACTCCCAGGGTCTCAATCTTGGATCGGTTGCTGTAAGTAACAATGCCCATATCCAGATAGTCGGAACTCCCCGATATATTAGTAAGCCGGTGACAGATCAGGCCACCCGTTAAAGACTCGGCCACGGAAATAGTTATCTTTAGCGAAATGAGGAGCTCCGCCACTTCTTTTTCAAGAATATTATTCGTCATCTACAGGAATGCCGTAACAACCCTTAATGCCAAATTGGCATAAATGCCTGCAAGAATATCATCTCCTACAACACCCCAACCGCCGGGCAAGTTCCTTTCCAAGCTCCTTATGGGAAACGGCTTGACAATATCCATAAGCCTAAAAAGGAAAAAACCAACTACGACGCTCATTATGCCCCAGGGTATAAAAAGCAATGCAACAAGAATACCTACCATCTCATCTATAACGATTAGACCGCTGTCTTTTTCTTCAAATACCTTTTCTGCTTCACCTGCAAGCCAAACCGCCAAGCCGGCAAAAAACACCATATAAAGCATTGTCTCAAACGGGTCTAGCCTGGAAAGAAGGTAGCAAAAAGGAAGGCCAACCACGGTACCGAAAGTGCCGGAAGCAAAGGGTGCATAACCTGAATAAAAACCTGTCGCCAACACAATCACAAACTTTTGTCGAATCTTATGCAAACTCCTTCCTTATCTACTCCGCTATTTCCCTTGAAATCAGTTCATAGACCCTCTTTAAAGGAATTTTCTCTTTAAGGGCGATCCTTTTGCAATCCTCATATTCGGGCACGACAACACTTCCCGTTGGACCAGAGATTTCTTTTACCTGAACCTTACCAAAATTCGTTGTAACCTCTTTAACCCGGCGCAAAAGCTTTCGTCGCTCAACACTGTAGTGGCGCACCCCTATTGCAGTGGTCTCTGACAAGATCCTTTCTATCACCTTTTCTCGCCTACTTTTATCACATAAGACCTGAATCATAGTCCCGGGACGATTCTTTTTCATAAATATTGGTATCCAAATTACATCAAGCGCCCCATCCTCAAAGAGCCTTTCCATAATATAGCCGAATATCTCGGGGTTCATGTCATCGATATTAGTTTCAACTACTTGAACATGGTCTTCTTCAGATACAACCCCACACTCTCCGATAACGACCCTGAGTAGGTTCGGCCGCTCTTTTAGTTTAACAGCGCCAACGCCATAACCCACCTCGCTAATTTGCATACCCGGCATGGGACCAAAATCTTCTGCAAAGGACGTGACGATTGCCGCCCCGGTAGGTGTGACCAGCTCAGAAGCGACTTGCGTGCCATATACAGGCACTCCCTTTAGGAGTGCCATGGTGGCAGGAGCCGGCACAGGAAGCCTTCCATGGGCGCAGTCTATAAAGCCTTTCCCGATTGGTATCTCTGAAGCTACTGTCTTTTCAATCGCCAGCCATTCCATCCCCAAAGAGGCCCCCACAATATCAACTATAGCATCTACACCCCCAAGTTCGTGAAAGTGCACATCCTCTACGGCACAACCGTGAATAGCCGCCTCAACTTCTGCCAGTCGGGAAAAAATCTTAAGGCTTACGGTTTTTACCCTTCCAGAAAACTTGCTTTCTTCAATGAGCCTCCTGATTTGTTTATAATTTCGCGATTTGCCCTTGTTGTTGACTATCACCTCCGCCTTGAAACCGTAGATATTCATCCGTTCAGAGACACTAACTTCCAAACGAAACTCACCGGGAAGGAGTTGACCAATGCTGTCTTCAATAAAGTCCCCGGGCACTCCAAGATGAGTCAGCGCCCCCAAAACCATGTCGCCACTTACGCCGGAAAAACAATCAAAGTAGGCAGTCTTCATTCACGTCACCGCTATCAGGCATTTAAAACCATAAAGTAATTATACAACGGCAATATTGACGGTCTCGTAAAAAGTCCCCAAACAGACGACACAGTAAAAAGCTCCAGATGCAAGGCGC
>CAYSBQ010000038.1:4046-18876 GCA_964429315.1 uncultured Desulfobacterales bacterium | reverse complement strand
CATGGCCAATTTCGCTCCATTGGAAACCAATCAAGACAGACCAATAATAAGCCAGGTGACTCCTTTATCGCCTTGACAAAATGGCTTTTCTTCGCCCCTTCCGTTCTGTTTTCGCACAAACCAGCCGTCCTCGCTTCACGATTATACCTTCCCATGAGCTCGAATCACGTCATCTTTCACTTCAAATGCGTAATCGTTACATCTGGCAAGTATGAATTCTTTCAATGCGTCCACACTTGGGTAACTATTTTCGCCGTTGAAACATCTTGCATCGTCTATAAGAATTACATGCCCACCAGCAGAATGACCAAAAATGTGATGCAATTCTTCCAAAATCGGAGTCTCTTTCTCCCCCCTTGCAGTACTCCCCCCCGAATAATGTCCATCTAACCAGAATAGGCACGGATCTTTCACTCGTTCCAGGACCTCTGGCAAGACCTTGGTACTATCCCCCTGCAACACGGCAATGTGATTATAATCAGCAAATCTTTCTCGGGCACTCTTGCAAAGTTCATCACTCAACTCAATCGAATAGATTTGACGGAATCTATTTCTCACGGCGTAAACCATGTCACCCAGAAAGGTGCCTGTCTCAATCAAAACATGCAGCCCATACTTGTCAGCGTAATTCATTACGGTCATTTGCTTCACCTCATGCGGCGGCGGAATTGGCTTACCCCGCATTAGCCAGCGCAAATATCGCCTTCTACGCCTGAACTCCTCTTTTATACACCTCGCCCTTACAACCAAAGACATATTTCTTTCCTCGCGTCGCTCTCCTTGAAAACTCAGCTTGACTATCTACGGCAATACTCAAGCTGCCCAACGTCACCAACCGCCTATGGCTAGAGCTACTATTTGCTACAACGCCCCCTTTCTTTTTTGTCCACCGTTCGTTGCCAATTACCAAAAATATAGCTATTGCCTGGCAAATGTTCTATTCTTTGCTGCATCCAATCGATTTTCCGATACTCCTTCAAGAGTTCTTTAAAATACTGAGAGTTGTCAACACCGGCATATTCATCCTGGTAAGCAAACAAAAAGGATCGAAAATCACGAACGAGTTTCATTATCTCACTTCTGACAGGCAATGGGGCCTCACTAATGGACCATGTCGCTATGAAAAACGATGCTGTCTGATTTCTCATGTCTTTGTCAGCCAAAAGGTTTTTCAGATCCCATACATTTGACATGCAAAAGACACCACCGCCTGAACATTTCAACTGATCAACATCCAGAACCGGAATCCCGACCATGCGAAGGTAGTACCGTTGAAGTTCAGCAAAAGGAGGCAAGTCAAAAATGATGTATTTCCCCTTGAATTTCAGATTGTGAAACAGCCTACACATGCTCCCGTAGCCCCCACCGAACTCGAATATAAGGTCTAATGCGTCCAATTTGATGCCGGTCTCTTCCTGAAAACGGCAAATGTGATATGCATGATGGATCAAATTCCCACTTGACCGAGGCCATCCACGATAGGGAATGGGGTGCCCGACCACAATCTCTTCGATTGCACTACGCCACAACCTGTTCCAATATAGACTCCGTTTAAGATGCTGCAACTCGATCTCAACGTATGGTTCATTAGCCACAAACATGGTTTCTTGAATCACATCCCATCGCAAAAACTCCCCAAGGTTTCCATTTGAGACCAGGTGTCGCAAACGTTTAAGTTTCCCTTGCCAGTCCTTTTCAAGACCAACATCATCCGTTTCTTCTTTTTTCAATGTGGAAACAGCGTCTTTTAGTTCCTCGGCCAGTTTCCTCTCGCTTCGAGTCGACGAGCAACCTGACTCCAATGGATTCCCGGGAAAAAGTTTCTTCAGTAAGGGCAGTACCATGCTCCAAACTCGTTTTTGCCCTACTCCAGGTCTTTTTTCTTCATGAGACATCCCGATTCGCCAACGTCCGATAAAAGGGGCGTCTGTTTTCACTTTTGTGAGCTCAAAAATCCCGCACCCATACTCACACGAGAAGCTGCTCTCCAGACTTGGACCTTCCAGAATGGGGTTTTTTACCAGGTTCCCATCATCGTCAACACAGGAAAAAGAATCTAATACGTAATGGTTCTCAAAAAGATCCAAAAGGAATTCCATAGAGAATATCCTGTGCGCATTAAACTCAACCCTCTGACTACCTATGGGAAAAGAAACATAGAATTTCCCGCCGACCTTTAGCATATTGTAAAGGGCTTCCAAGCCTTTCAGGTAGCCAACATGATCAATCACATCACCGTACCTGCCCAATCCAAAATGTTCTACTGCATGTAATGACGACAACGAGTCACAATAGTCTGTCAATACGAAATCGTCCCGAGTCACATCCGCATTTGTAAACTTAACATTGCGAATCTCGACGTTCAACGGCCTGATATCAAGGACTTCAATCTCCCGAAAAGAGGCCACATGAGCAACAAGGCCATCCATCCTGGAGCCCACATCAACGTGCTTGACAGGATTGTTCAAAAATATCTTTTGTGCCACAAGCAAATCCTGGTGAAAATAGTGTCCGCGTGCTTCGATATCTTGTGACCGGTCATCAAGGCATGGATACAATTTGCCAAATCTGAATACTCCACGTCCCCTTTCTTCCTGACTTCGGAATTCTAGGTACTCTTTGGCAAAACGTGTCCACTTACCGATATTCATGAGCATCTACTTCCCGTACAAATTGTAAGTGTTTCAAACACATTCTAATTCGGCCTGAGCTATTGAAATCAACGGCCTACCGCAAAGAGCGGGTGGCCTGGATTTGAGGTTGTCACTCCGAGCAATGCGAGCGCTTAAAACAAACAGTCAACTAATTCCCCTAGCAATTTCCAATAGCTGCGCCACCGCCGTTTTCACTGTAAACGGAGATTCTCTATCGTAATCAGGCAATCCCTCGGATTCCCACCGCAGAACAAACTCCGAAATTGCCTGCTTAACCTGGGTTTTGTCATTTTCATCGACTGCAACGTGACCACCATCCTCAAGAAACCTTTCCAGTTCTGAGTTCTTCGAGACCAGCCCCATGACCGGGCGACGCGTTAAAAAATATTCATAAAGCTTCGATGGAATGTATTCTTGACATACCATTCCCTCTCCGTGCACCAACAGCAGAACATCGGATTTTCGCATGGCCTCCAAGACCCGTTGTCTCCCAGATTTTCTGGAAACTGGATCATACTCCAGACGACCATGTTTGTGAATAGCTCCATCCAATGGGTAATTCGACAAAAATCGCTGAGATACGGAATCCAGATCGCAGCCGTAAATGTCCAAGCAAATCATTTCCCTCCAAGAGAGGTTCTCCGCCAACAACTCGTGCAACCCCCGGATAATTACTCCTAGGTTTCGGGTTCCGGCCAGGGAACCGAAGTGCCCAAAATGAATCCTCTTTCGTCGTTGGTATTGTGACTTGGAAAAATCTGGTGGTTCAGCACCGGGTCTTAACAGGTGGCCTTTTCCTTGGATAGGGTTCCGCTCCAAAGCACGTTTCAATGCCATTTCTGAAAAGAAGATTACAGCCGATGCCTTCCTGAATATTGCCTTTTCGAGCCATTTGTCGAACCAGTATTTTTGCCACTTGGGCCCTTTGCCGTCATAAACAAGCGGGTCGTGAAGCTCCGCAATCCAAGGAAGCCTACATAGACATTTGAGAATGTATCCAGTTAGGTGGGTACTACTTGGCCCAGCTGTTGAATAAATGAGCTCCGGTCGGTATTTCTTTATCAGGAAATATCCTGTTATGGTCCCACCCATGAACCATGACCAATGGCTGTCGAGGTGAATTAAACTCTTTTCAAGAATAAGAAAGGGAAGACATACTAGGGTTAAGACACCTTTTAGCATTTTTTGAATAGCGGGTCTTGGGATTTTCCTCTTAATAATATGTCTCATTTCGAACAGGATTCCCGACGGAGCACAAGATAGTACTCTATAATGAGGAAAGTGATGATCCTTGATACCATGCGGAGCGCTCAACACGACAGGCATGACCCCGTTTTTTATTAGAAAAGGAATCCGATCCGTAATTGTCTGACTTGCAGCTCTGCCATCCATATTGAAACAATGAGCCAATATCAACCAAGCCTTGGCCTTTCCATTGGCTTTGTCTTTCATGTCGGCTCCTACTTGTTGTAGGAAAGTCTCCCTTAGATTGACATACTTCAGAAAGGACCCACCAGCATTCATTATGGAAATTAAGAAACCTTCAAATCTTTCAAGGATTCCTAGTTGAAAAAAATAGGTCATGACGAACATCCATAAGCCATGTAAAACAGGCGTCATGGCATTTACCCGTGTACCTTTTTGAAAAAGCTCTTCAGCAGAGAGATTTGAATAGCTCTCCATCTTGGCAACCAGTTCCGAACAGTTTCTGAAGCTCACATGCTCTATGCAGGCATCCAGTCCTTTCACCTTTCCGTCCGGCAACCACCTTTCGTGGACAGCCCGTCCACTAAAGCGCCCCTCATTCTTATTCACCAGTCGCACAACACGATCGGGCCACCAACCGCAACGTTTAATCCACCTCCCATGCAGATAGTTCTTTCGTTTGAAACTATACGCCGAGACCATTCTGTCCGTCCCGGCTATTTCTCGCTGTACCACCTTGGCAGTTCCCTCCGGAATCCTTTCGTCTGAGTCCAGTATCAGAACCCAGTCATGCCGACACTGGTCGACCGCAAATTGCTTCTGCCCGGAAAAGCCCATCCATTCTCGAACAAACACTCTGGCTCCAAAGGATTTAGCTATCTTAACGGTGTTATCCACGCTACCAGAATCCACAACCACGACATCATCTGCAAAGCGGACGCTTCTTAGGCAATCGGGGAGTCTCTCCTCTTCGTTTCTGGCTATGATGGCAACCGAAAGCGGCATTTTTATATGGTCTTCCGTTTTTATAATCCCTTCAGCAAAATATCGGCGGGCGCCCTTCGGTCTGAGCCACATTCGGCCTAAACTCATGTCGAAGGCAGGATCAAAGATAGGCCGAGAGGATCAGGGTCGACAACGATTGCGTCGCTGCAGGAGAATGTGTGCGATATTTTGGTCTACAGATGTTTTTATCCTTCTTCATCACCCTTGCCCAAGAGGGTGCACTGTGCAGACTGAAAGCCAGTCGTACTTTCGAACAGGACGGCATAGCTGTGACAAATCCGTTATAATGCCATTCTCCATGCTATTGAACGGCGCCCCCCCCTTTCAAAGGTTTGGCTTCATCGATCAACATTATCGGGATGTCATCTTTGATCTCATAGAGTAGTTTGCATTTATCACATATGAGGCCGTCCTTTGACTCATTAAGGTAGATGTCTCCTTTGCATTTAGGACACGCTAAGATATCTAATAGTTCTTGACTTATTGTCATAATACCACCTCCTTCAAGCACTCAATCGCTAAACTAGACTAACTCCTTGACCCACTCATATTCCGTTTTGAGTCCTTCCTTGACAGAAACCATAGGATTATATCCCAATTCTTGTCGTGCCTTTGTCATATCCGCCGAGGTGTGTCTTACGTCTCCCTTCTGTACATCTTTGTAACGGACTTCAAAGTTTACATGTGTCATTTCTTTGATGATCTCAATAACTTCATTGAGCGTGATACGAGAGCCTCCACCGATATTAAATACCTCTCCCGACGAAGCCTTTTCAAAGGCCAGCCAGTTTGCATTAACAATATCACTGACGTGTGTAAAATCTCTGCTCTGCTCACCGTCGCCATATACTTCAATGTACTTTCCTTCCAAGGCCCATCTAAAAAACCGATGAAAGGCCATATCAGGTCTCTGCCTGGCGCCGTACACGGTAAAATAGCGCAGCGAGACCGTCGGGACACCAAAATTCTTAAAGTAAAGACGGCAGAGGTGTTCCGCTGCTAACTTTGAAACCCCATAGGGCGAAACCGGAGCGGGAAGAGAAGTCTCTCTCATTGGAAGATCTGTCGTGTCGCCATAGACCGAGGATGACGAGGCGTAAACAAACTTCTTGATCGGTCTTTCCTTACATGCTTCAAGCAACATCTGGGTAGCAAGAATATTATTGTCTGTATATATCTTGAAACTCTCGCCCCAGCTTGCTCGCACGCCGGCTTGGGCTGATTGATGAAAAACCGCTTCCACGTCCTCCAGCAGTTTTGCCAGGTTTGTTTCAATTAGCGAGGCCTCAACAAATTCAAAGCTGCCGTGCTTTTTCAAGCCGGCGATATTTGATTCCTTTATAGATCGGGGATAATAGTCCGTGAAGCTGTCAATACCAACAACCTCACATCCCTTCTCGATCAGATATTCACTTAAGTGTGATCCAATAAACCCGGCAGCGCCGGTAACCAGAGCTTTCAAATTATTCCTCCTCTAACCCAACTCTTGTTTTCACCACTCATCCCCGATTCTTGGAATCTTAGGTCTAACCATCCTTACCGCTCTTGAGCCAGGCAGTGACATACTTGGCAAACTCCTTGAAATGGTCAAACTTTTAAAAGCTTTCAAACAGCCTTGCCGCAACGAACTCATTTGGCAAATAGTCATGGATCAGGATCATTACTCAGGACCGGCCTTATCCTCCCGGTAATTTCATTTTTGGTTTTTATGTCCATTTGATTCCTAATTTCTCAATACCATTCAGAACATCTTCCACGGAAATCTGTTTCATACACTCTTTTGTTGAGCATTCTCGTTTAAAACAGGGGCTGCAATCGAGCCCGGCGCGGATTATCTGATGGTTCTTCCCAAACGGCCCAGTCCTCCAAGGGGCTGTCGGCCCAAATAGGGCTACAACCGGCGTTCCCACTGCCGCAGCCATGTGCATAGGGCCGGTATCGGTAGAAATGACACAGTCAGCTCTACCGTAAAGGGCTGAAAGGGCTTTCAGGGTCATTTGGCCGGAAAGATTGGTTGCATGCCCTTTCATGGGGGAAATAATATGTTGAATCCTTTTACCATCCGCCGGCCCCCCCGTAAAGACTACCTGGATACTATGTTTTTGGATCAACGCATCAGCCAATGTGGAGAATTTGTCGTTGTCCCACAGCTTTGTCTCCCATTTGGCAGTCGGGTGAATCGACACAAGTGGTTTGCCGCATTTTACACCATGTTGGGCCAAGAGCTTTTCAACTAGTCGATGATGGACTTGTTGAACTGGAAGATCAAAAACAACTTTTCTGTCCTCAATTCCCAAACAAGCATTGAGAAACATCATCCCCCTGGTAAGGGCATGAATTTCCATGTCTACCGGAGGGACTCGCTCGTTTAGGAATAAATGGCTTTCTTCTGCATGCTCCATCCCCCTGTCAAACCCGATTTTACGCTTCCCCCTGGCCAAGGCTATCAGGACCCCGCTTTTTAGCAACCCCTGAAAATCAAGGATCAGATCATACCTGGTATCACGTAGTTGTCGCAAGAAGCGGTATACTTCACTTATATTGTCAAGCCACTGAGGAGTTAGAAGGCCTTTTGCCCAGCGCTTTCTGCCAGAGATCAAGACACGATTCAAAGCCTGATGACCTTCTACAAGTTCACTGGCGGCTTCTTCCACAAGCCATGTGATGTGGGCATCCGGAAAGTGTGCTCTGAGTGCGCTTAGGGCCGGAAGTGTGTGGATTATATCCCCAATGGCGCTTAGTTTAACAATTAGTATATTTGTGGTGTCATTAGTCATTGGTTGCCGATTGTCGGTTGTCAGCGTAGTATACCTATACCCTCAACAACGTCACATACCATATCAATGGTAATCTCATTCATACAGCGATGGTCTGTGGGGCACTCGACCTTTAAACACGGGCTGCAAGGTACGGGGACCCGAACAATATGGCTGTTGATACCGACAGGACCGGTTGTAACAGGGTTGGTTGAGCCAAAGATTGCAACGACTGGAACGTCAAGTGCTGCGGCAACATGCATGAGTCCGGAATCATTTGTTATAAATAGACTACATTTTTCAGTAAGCGCAGCGGCTTCGCGAAGGTTTGTCCGGCCGCAAAGATTTACGACGGGACATTTCATAAGTTTTCTTACGTGCTCTCCTACCGCCCTTTCATTTGGTCCGCCGAAAATCACTAATTGAACTCCTGTCGGCTCACAAAGCCTGTCACATAAAGCAGCAAAACGTTCTGGAAACCAACGCTTTGCCGACCCGTAAGTCGCCCCAGGGCTTATCCCTATTATCTTATTGGTTGCTTCAAGCTGATATTTCATCAGGGTCCTGTCGGCCTGTCTGCGCTCATCATCACTTACTACCAGAGTCAGATCCCTTCCACTAGTCCTCAAGCCGACACCATTGAGGATGCCCAGGTAATACTCTATTTCATGGATTTGTTTGTGGTAGGCATCCATAGCAATGGCATCTGTGAGCAGCAGGCCGCGGCCATCCGTATCATAACCGACTCTATTCGGAATTCCAGCTAGATAGGCAAGAAGAGCAGCCTCAAAGGCATTTTGAAAAATGATAGCCCCGTCGAATTTGGTTTTGCGCAAGGTCTTGGCGAGACGGAATTTTCCCGCCAAACCTTTGTGTTTGCCGGCGCCATCGTAAATCGAGATATTGTCGATGTGAGGGTTATTGAAAAAAACAGGAGCTACCCACGGTTTGGCTAGGATAGTGATCGTTGCGGCCGAGAAATTCCTGCGAACAGCTCGTATGGCCGGTGTGGTCAGCAAAGCATCTCCTACCCAATTGGTGGAGCGGATGAGGATATTGTGAATATTTCTATGATTGAGTCTATCTCTTGTCATATATTCTTTCGCAATCGTGACGAACCCTAACCCTGCCTCGGCCAGGGATAAGACGACCTTGTCTTCCACCGCTGATGGACCCAGAACCATTGGTCGGGATAACGGCGGATGATCGATTCTATGATATTGTTGTAACGTTCTGTGTTGGCTTCTATGTCCTTTCTCATGTCTCCTGTCTTTATCAACGGGACTTCATGTCCGATTTCCACCTTGAAGCCCGATTTTTCCCGCACAAGAAATAGTGGAACTACCGGCACTTTGGTCTTTAAGGCTAAAAGCGCCAATCCTTTGCTTGTACAGGCCGTATGTCCAAAAAAGTTAACAAAAACTCCCTCGTACCAGTCAACGTTCTGGTCCATGAGTAGCCCAACCATATTCTTTTGTTTGAAGCTCCCCAACACATCGCGCATCGAGTTCTTTCCAATCAGCTTCCCGCCAAAAC
Source organism: uncultured Desulfobacterales bacterium (assembly GCA_964429315.1). Classification (GTDB taxonomy): domain Bacteria; phylum Desulfobacterota; class Desulfobacteria; order Desulfobacterales. Next base: position 9,719 of record CAYSBQ010000038.1, on the reverse strand, counting down.
GTGTTCTAAACCTCTTAAAAAATGCCTCAAGTGGTGCAAAATCAAGTGGGCGGACCACGATGCTGGCGGGATAACCTATCATAGCGGCAATAATGGTAAGAAGCTCCCAGTTGCCGAAATGAGCAGTCAGGACTAATATGCCTTTGTCTTTTTGGTATGCGGTCTTAAGTCGAGATAATCCTTTGATGGAAAAATACTTGTCAAGATCTTTTCTCTTTAGCCGTAGAGACCATCCTACCTCAAAGACAATCCGGGCCAGGTTTATAAAAACACGTTTTGCAAGCACTTCAATCTCGTGTGATTTTTTCTCGCGGCCGAAGGCACGGGTCAGGTTATTCAAAGCGATCCGTCGATGTTTCCTATCGGCCAAAAACATGAGACGTCCGATAGGGCCGGCCACGGTTGGTATCCACTTCAACGGGATAAGCCCCAACAGTCGAAATGTTACTTCGATAATGTGATAAACTTTTTTTTCAATACGTGTCATGATGGTAGCTTCTCAATACCTACGGTGGATTCCAACCCGAGCCTATCCTTTATAAACGTAATAAAAGAGGCTTCTTGATCTCCAAAGGAGATTCTCACTCCCAATACCAATAAATCCAAAGGCCATTTTGTTTTACCGGCAATGCGAACATAGTCTTTTTCGGTTGTCAGTAAAGCATCGACTCCTGCATGCTTGGCTGCTTGGAGGATTGTCCTAAAGTCCTTGTTAGTGTATTTATGGTGGTCGGAAAAGGCAAGGATGCCCCTTATATTACAACCCAAGCGCTGAATCATCTCCACAAAGCTCTCATTTTTGGCTATTCCCGAAAAGGCAAAGACCTTTCGTCCCTTCAGGAAAGCGGGGTCGAACTGTTCCTTAATTTCCCTTAAATCTCCTACAAGGAAATTATCACCTGGAATTCGTGTAACGACTTCCGGGATATGTGCACATCGAAAAACCGGACCTTGTCCCTTCAATGTATCATCTATGACATGTTGACCTGAGCCAGGTAAAATAGATTGAGACCGAGTCAGAACAAAGGCATCTGCTCGCTTCAGTTGCCGTAAAGATTCTCGCAACATTCCCCTTGGCAGCAAATATCCGTTTCCGAAGGGCAGCTTGGCATCCAGCAAAAGGATATCCAAATTTCTTTGCAGCTGAATATATTGAAACCCGTCATCCAAGATAACAATCTTTGCGCCGAATCTTTTTACTGCCAGTGTTCCGAGCTTAAACCTGTCTTTCCCTACCAATACAGGCACCCCATGAAGATGAAGTTTGACAGCCATCATGTACGGTTCATCACCTGCCGCCCCTGCATTCATTGCTATCTTTTGCCCGTTGCTTACAATGCCTCCGCCGGCCTCCCTTGTCCCCCCATACCCACGGCTTATGACTACTACTTTATGGCCCAGGTTGTTTAGCAGTTTAGCCAAACAGATAGTCATGGGGGTCTTTCCTGTCCCTCCCGCCGTGATATTGCCTACAGATATCACGGTACATGGAAGCGCTCGGCATTTAAGCACTTCTTTCCGATGGAAAAGGGCTCTTAGATCCATTAATCTGCCGTATATACAAGAAATTAAGTACAATAAGGCGCAAAAAAGATCCGGATTTCCCCGTTCGTCCCCGGAGATTATTATATGTTCTATCTTGTCTCGGAGGCGGTTCAACGATTGGCGCAAGATTCGAAATCAACCTTTTTATTAAAGCAGAAATGCCAAAGCCGGCACAACAAAGATTATGTTGGTTATCCAGGCTGCCAAGAAGGGTTGCATAATGCCGCTGTGCCCAAGCGACAAACATAAGGCATGAATAATCCAATAGCAAAAACTTATTCCAATGCCGTAGGCGATGCCCAAGGTGATTCCTTCTTGCTTCGGGTTTTTAAGGGCGATAGCTGATCCTATAACCGTCATAACAAGGCAGACAGCAGGAAAGGCCAACTTGGCATGCCAATCGACTTGATAGGGCGTGGGATCATACCCTTCATGCTTAATCTTTTGAATATAATCTGATAGTTCGTATAGGCTCATCTCGCCGGATTGCTTTACAACCTTTTTCAAGTCTTCGGGGGCAAGGTCTATTTTTACATTGTATCGATCAGGGTATCTTATATCATACGTTCCGTTTTTAAGCCTGACCTGTTCAACACAATCCCGGAAAAACCATTTCCCTTTCCGGTAGAACCCCCTTTTGGCATCAATACGTCGTGCCAGATTGAAATCGTCGTCGAAGAAATTCATCGTTATACCGGATATAGTCTCATCTCCCGGGTTGAAATAGCCTATATGATAGATTGCATTGGAACCTTTAATCCAAACGTCTTTTTGTTTGAAAGTAGACACCTGCTTGCGTACCTTTACTTCCCAAATTCGGTTGGCCTGTGCCATAGTGATGGGAACCAATATCTGCGCAAGAAAAAAAACAAAAAGGCTGAAAACCAGCCCTATGATTAGAAGTGGCATCAATAGATAAAGTTTGCTTATCCCTCCACTTTGCAAAGCTAACAGTTCGTTGCTTCTTGCCATTAAGCCAAGAACAATGAGTACCGCCATCAATACTCCGACTGGCGCTACTTGAGACACGATTAAGGGAATCCTCAAGGCAAAAAAAGAAAGGGCCTGTGACATTGGGACCCCGGCCTCGAAGAAATTGTCGATCTTTTCGAAAAAATCAACAACCAGGTAGACAACAACAGATACCATCAAGACGATGGCAAATGTCTTTAAAACCTCTTGGATTATATATTTTTGAATTATCTGCATAGACTTTTACTAGTTGCTTTTCCCAGCTGATCTGAGCCATTGAGAAATCCTAAGACCGATGCCGAGTATCTTGATAGGCTGTTCTCTACCCCTGGCAAATAATAGATAGGCTGCAATAACACCTATGACCAGGTTTGGAATCCACATACCTACAATAGGTGGGCATTTCCCTGCTTCAACAAGGGCTGAGCCCAAAGAGAGCAAAGAATAATAGATAAGGAAAAAAAGGAGGGCCAAGATTACTCCAAAAGCGGGCTTTGCGGATTTCGACTGGATTCCTAAAGGAATTGCTATAAGTCCAAGCACAAAACATGAAAAGGGTATTGCAAATTTTTCGTGATATTCCATTAGTTGTAAGTAGTATTCCGTATCCTTTTTCGTTGAGTTGTCCAGACTATAGCTCAATTCAGACAGATTCATCTCCATTCTACCTTTCCTGCCCGCCTTTTTCGAAGATATAATCGAATTGAAATCAAGTTGAAAATCGTACGTATTGAATCTAATAAAGTGAGCAGTCTGGTTTTCTTGATCCAGCTGATTGATCGTTCCATCATACAGTCTTAAGTGTGAAACAAGCCGCTGGGGATCATAGAAGAATTTACCCCTGGGAGCAATAATACTAGTTACCATTCCTTCGGTACGGCGGTCCTCAACAAATATGTCGGTCAGGAGTTTTTTTCTTTCATCAACTTCACTTACATACAGCATAACATCCTTGAAACTTGTGTTAAATGCCCTTTCCTTGATGCCGGCTTGGGCATTTGAGCTTGCAGTTTCAAATACTAAATTCTTAAAGGAGTGCCTGCCCCAGGGGGAACCGTAAATGGTCATAAAGGCCGTAGTCGAAAACCCGAATAGACAGAAAACCAACACTGAAGGCAATAGCCTGTATATGCTGACTCCTGCCGCTTTCAAGGCAAGGATCTCGTTGTCACTTGATAGTCTCAAAAAGGCAAGCACTACGGCTATCATGACAGACATCGGGATGACAAAAATTAGAAATGAAGGAATCCAACACAGTAGCATGAAAACCATGGCCTTGGCGCTGATACCATGCTGAACAATCAAATCCGTGATCTCGAGGATCTTGGCCATCAGAAAGATCAGCGTGAACAACAACAAGCTGAGAACGAACACAGGTATCATCTCGCGAAAGATATACCTGTCGAGAAGACCAGCGATTTTCATTTAGGGACCGTTCTCATCAAACTGCATGTCGTGAAGCTTGTGGTACTCACCGTTTAGCGCATAGAGTTGTGCATGTTTGCCTTCCTCCACAACCCTGCCATCGACAATAACAACGATGCGGTCGGCATGCCGGATTGTAGAAAGCCGGTGAGCTATTACAAAGGTTGTCCTACCTACCATAAGGTTTTCAAGCGCCTTTTGAACAGCCTTTTCCGACTCGGTATCCAGCGCAGATGTGGCTTCGTCCAAGATGAGGATGGGGGCATTTTTTAAGAGTGCGCGGGCAATACAGATACGTTGCTTTTCCCCACCGGAAAGGCGAAGCCCGCGTTCACCAACGATAGTGTCAAACTTATCCCGGAAACCATTAATGAAACCATATGCATAAGCGGCTTTGGCTACCTCAATGATGTCGTCTTCTGATGCCCCATGGTCGCCGTAAGCAATATTATTCCTGATGGTATCATTAAAGAGGATAGGGTCCTGGGTCACAATGCCTATCTGGCTACGGAGAGAAGCGATAGAAATATCTCTGATATCATGGCTGTCAATGCGGATTGTCCCTTCGGTAATATCGTAAAAACGAGGAATCAAATTAACCAATGTAGTCTTTCCCCCGCCGCTCATGCCTACCAAGGCAATGACTTGGCCATTTTTTACATCCATATTGATATCTTTTAGGACCATTTTTTCTTCATATCTAAACGATACATTGTCAAAAGCCACCGAATGATCGCCCGGCTTCAGGGTCAACGCATTCTGCCGTTCAATAGTTTCCGGTTCCGTATCAAGGACGGTAAAGATTCGTACAGCTGCAGCCATCCCTTCCTGAATGCTGTTATTAAGCGGGCTGAGCCTTTTTACAGGCTCGTACAACATAATTAGTGCGGCCATGAAAGAAAAAAAGGTTCCGGGGGTAGAATGTCCCACAATAACCTGGTATCCCCCGTACCATATAATAATCGTTATACCTATGCCGCCCAGCAGTTCCATTACGGGCGAAGACATCGATCTAACAGCTACCGCCTTCATTTCGTAGTTTAACCACTTGACTATCTTGTCAAGGAAGCGTTTGCTCTCATAATGCTCCATGCCGAAGGCCTTCACAATCCTTGTTCCTGTAAGGGTTTCTTGCAGCATGGAATTTACGTCTGCCACACTTTCTTGACAGTACGTACTTAACATACGCATACGCCTGCCGAATTTTACTATTGGAATAACGGCCAAAGGAAAGACGGCGCTGGCAATTATTGCCAGCGTCCAATCCCGGTAAAATACAACAAAGACTAAGCAGACAATTGTAAAGAAATCCTTCAGTATCCCTGTAACAGCATTGGAAACCATCTCCTTTACAATCCCCACATCGTTCATGATCCTTGCCATCAGGGTGCCGGTCTTGTGCTTATGCAAGTACGATAAGGGCAAGACCAGTATGTGAGTGTAAACCTGATCCCGAAGGTCTTTAACTATACTCAGCCCAACATAGTTCATTAGATAAGCCTGGCTAAACTGGGCCACACCTTTGGTTACATAAAGTACAATGATCCCGATGGGAAGAAGTTTCAACATCATCATATTTTTCTTGAAAAAGATGTCATCGAGCACCGGCTTCACAAGATAGGCCGTTGCCGCAGTTAATGCTCCAAATACCAGCATGCAGGTCATGGCCAAGCTGAGACGAAACCAATAAGGCTTCACAAACGCCAAAATACGATGATGCATCGGCACCCA
>CAYSBQ010000038.1:0-4036 GCA_964429315.1 uncultured Desulfobacterales bacterium | reverse complement strand
CATCGGCATACAACCAGCGCCGTGTTCTCTTTTTAAATTATTATCAATATTATCAAGGGGCATAAAACCTTACTCTCCTACTGAGTGGTTGTAGTATCCATCCGCTTCTTTCGTAATGCGGTTCAGTTCCTTTTCCAGCCTTACGCGATACATTTCCCTTGCTTCCGGCTTGAGTTTATATGGTATTATCAAAGGATCACCGTAAATGAGGCAGCCATTATTGAAAGGATAAGGTAAGATAAATCGGTCCCAACTAGCAAACACTTTTAATCTTTTTGCACTATAACTGACCGGCACGATAGGATATCCTGTTTTTTGAGCCAAGGTTATGACGCCAGGTTGAACCTTAAAGCGCGGTCCTCTGGGGCCATCTGGAATCATTGCTCCGGGGCGGATTTCTTCCTTAAGCGTTTTTATTAGTTGTGCTAATGCTCGGACCGCATGCCGTGATGTAGACCCACGAATAGTTTCGTGGCCTTGACGTTGGAGTATCCGGGCAATAATCTCACCGTCTTCTGATTTACTTACAAGGGCAATTCCACCCCAACCCGTGAAAACGTACGATACCACCACTATCCGTGAGTGCCAAAAGGCTAGAATGAATCTCTTAGATAAGACCTCCTTTTTGACCTTTTCGAAATTGATAATCCGTATTTTCAGCGTACTGCCGATAAGATCAACCAAACCCTTCCCAAGAAATCCAATAAGCCACCACTTTAAGCCGGTTCTTTGGGCCGCGGCTCTTTTATTTGCAGTTCCGGCCTTTTTCATTTCATCCTTGCAAAGCTACATATTAGATTGTTATTAATCTCGGGATGCTTTGGTTAGCGCCTCGAAAGTATTGCGAGCGCCACCTTGGCGGCCCTTCTTGAAGCACCTGGAGGACCCAAGACCTGTGCCGTGTGGTTTAGTTGAAGACGCATTCTAGCGAGGGAGTTCTCATCCTTTAGTAGGGCCAGCGCCTGACGGGCAATATTTTTGGCCGAAGCCTGATGCTGAACAAATTCCGGCACGATTGGTTTGCCGGCAACCAAATTTGGTAGGCCAATGTGTTTTACGCGAATAAGGCGTTTGCCAAGCCAATAACTTAGCCCTGACACCTTGTATATAATGATCATCGGTGTTCCCGCAATTGCTGCCTCCAGAGTTACGGTCCCCGAAGCTGTTATAAGTAATGTGGACCGAGCCAATATATCTTGGAGTCTATCCGACAAAACCATAAATCTTGATTTTGCTTTACTAATAATGGTTTCCACTGTGGGCTTGTCTACCGAAGGGGCAAGTGGTATAGCAAAACGAAGGCCTGGCATTTGTTCTGTTATGATGTCTGCTACATCAACCATAACGGGGAGAAGACGGATAACTTCTTCATTCCGGCTACCCGGCAATAATCCAATTACCATATCCTTTGTGTCAAGATCGTTCGTTTTCCCCAAGGTTTCTTCTGATGAGATGCTATCTAATAAAGGATGCCCAACAAAAGTTACTGGAACCCGCGATCTTGTATAAAAATCCACCTCGAAGGGAAATATCACAACCATATGATCAACTAGTCGCCGAATCTTCTTTACTCGTCCAGTTCGCCAAGCCCATATTTGCGGACTTATATAATAAAAAACAGGAATTCCCAGCTTCTTGGCTGTCTTAGCTACATGAAGGTTAAAGTCCGGGAAATCTATTACAATCAAAAGATCAGGGCGACGCCTCCTAAGCTCTCTTTTGGCAATCTTTAGAGCCTTCAAAAGACTCCCTAGCTTTACGATGGCTTCTGAAAGGCCCACCACAGCCATCCTTGAATTGTCAATTCTTATTTGCACGCCGGCTTTCCGGAGTGCTTTGCCGCCAATGCCAAAGAAGCTAAGGTCTTGGTTAAGCTCCAGCATGGCCCTTACAAGGCGGGCGCCGTGACTATCGCCGGACGCCTCACCGGCAATAATCATAACCTTGTGTTTTTTATCCGTGGTCACCACTTTTTATCCTGTCCAGCCAAGACCTCCCTTGTGTTTGTCTCGATCTGCCTGACAATATCGATGGCAACTTGCAAGGCGTTACGACCGTCGCTGCCGGTAACCACGGGGGGCTGTCGAGTTCTCACCGACTGGACGAATGCCCTGAGTTCGGCATCTAAGGAATCAGCTTTTTCAAATTTTGACCGATTCATGGACATCCCCGGAACTGGTAGCTGGGTTCCCTTACCATCTTTCCGGATGACGGTAAGATCATGACTTGCGTAATCTACCGAAACATATGTGTCTTTTTGAAAAAAGCGAATCTTTCTCATGCTTTTCATGGAGATACGGCTGGCAGTTACATTGGCCACACAACCGTTTTCAAAAATCAGGCGGGCGTTAGCAATGTCTACCCGGGGCGTTACCACAGGAACCCCAACTGCATGAATAGACTTAATCGTGGATTTAACCAGGCTTAATATGATATCGATATCATGTATCATCAGGTCTAAGACAACGTCGACTTCCGTTCCTCGCTCGCCAAAACCACTCAAACGGTTAGATTCTATAAATAAAGGCCGGTCTATTACCTCGCTTAGAGCGAGGATTGCCGGATTGAATCTTTCAAGGTGCCCCGCCTGTATGATTAGTCCCTTTGAATCGGCAAGTTGTATCAATGTGTCTGCGTCATCCATGGTTTCCGTGATGGGCTTTTCAATCAGGAGATCTACATTGGCTTCCAGAAAATCATGGCTGATAGGAAAATGAAGGTCTGTAGGCACCACTATGCTTGCTGCGTCTACCTTATCAATGAGGTCCTTGTAATCAGTAAATGCTTTCGTTCCAAGCTGACTTGCCACATCGTGGGCTCTGTCGGCAATTATATCTGCTATGCCAACAAGTTCAACACCTTCCATGCGGGCATACTTTTCCGCATGAAATTTTCCAAGGTGTCCGACGCCAACGACTCCGATACGTAATGGTTTCATATTTTTTATTCCGTTGCTATAATGGCAATCCCGTGTCGATCAGCAAACGCCACCATCTCTTTCCTATCAAAGACTACGGTTCTATTCGCCTCAACAGCCAGGACTGTAGCCCCAACATCACACATGGTTTCGATGGTTTTAATTCCCACCGCCGGCATATCGAACCGTAAATCCTGATTCGGTTTACTTGCCTTAACAACCACCGTTTTTTTTCTTCCAAGCCTTCCTCCTCGCCGTATAGTTGCATCGGTGCCGTCAATAGCCTCTACCGCCATAACCGAACCTTGTCGAACTACTAAGGTCTGGCCAATGTCCAGTCTTCCAATTTCTTTGACAATGTCCCAACCAAAACGTACATCCGCCATTTCAGAGCGCGAAGGCCTTCTTTTTGTCCAACATCCTTTCTTTGCCAAAAGTTCCGGAACGAGAGATGTTGCAGCGTGAATGGCAATGCCCTCTTTTTCCAACTCGCCGGCAAAGGCTCGCAAAAGGCCGTCATCTTGGGTATGATTCATCGTGGCCAGAACCTTCAGTGCCTTTAGGTCCGGCCTTACATTCCCAAACATGTTGGTCTTGGTTATTGCCCCGGCCATTGCCGCATCAGTTACTCCGTAATCCCTAAGGAAGCTGATAAGTGTTTTCAATTGTCCAAGCTTGACCCACTTTATCGCGTCAACGAAATCTTCTAAGCCAGGATCTGTTTCCCCTGTATGGGCAATAGCATAGACCTCCAGCTTTTTCTCCTTGGCTGCCCTAGAAAAAATAATGGGGAACTGGCCGCTCCCCGCTATAAGTCCGATTCGTTTCATGGTGGTCAGTTGTCGGTTTACAGTTGCCAAGCCTGAATTGGATACTTAGGGCTCGCGCAAAAATAACTTCACATTTCGGCATCTCAGCTTCAGCCCATCTTTGACCGATGCCTCATTCGCAAACTCCTCGAAATAGCTCGCTATAGCGCTACAGGTTGCGCCTAACGGCTTAAGAACATCACACTTCGTGTCCTGCGGCTTTGCTCAATCGGATCGGCCAAATCTGAACCAAGCCTAAGCGCCAACTCTGCGAATTTATTCTTGCGCGAGCCCTTACGCCATCGCCCAT
>CAYSBQ010000037.1:0-19345 GCA_964429315.1 uncultured Desulfobacterales bacterium | reverse complement strand
GATCTTTAGTGTGTCTCGATCCAGGACGTAGGCATCATAGGACGTCAGAAAAAAATGGGCCGTAACAATAAGAATGAGTGCCAAGCCTGCCGCAATAATCTTGTGCTTAAGCATACGCTAACTCCCGCCTTCGGGCCTTGCACCTTTTTCCATGTCCCTTTTTCAAAAAGCCAACTTCAATATGGCTGACGAAGAACTCATTGGTTCGTTTTCGGCGCTAGGCCACTCACTTGTCGTACGCATGGAACTTCTATTGGGGATATAGAGAAAACTACCGGATCTTCCGTTAACCTGACCGTCGACCATTTTATCCCACGCCATTCCCAGTTCGTGGGGGATGCTGTCCAACCGAATGAAGTTCCCATGATCGGAATTGAACCGGAAACTAATAGTTAAAGTTGATGACCTTCCTTCAGAATCATTGTAATTTCTCTGCGTTGTGCTGTCCATTTGTCCTAGAGATGGTGTCTCCAAACCAACCCTGCGGAGCTGGTTGTTTACATTCGCCTCACTTGGATTCGAACAACGTCCGTCTCGATGGCCGCTGTTGTCCTCGGTATTTGTATCACCTAGCACCAACCCAGTCCGATCATAGTAGTTGCTGTAGGCTACCATCCAGGCATTCAGGTAGGTAGAATAGAGTCTTTTCTGCTCTGCCCCGCGAACCAGGTCCTTGCCCTTTACCACCGCACCGATGATAATCCCGATGATAACCAATACAATGGCCATCTCGATCAACGTGAAACCCTTTTGAGTTCCGGAAAACGGTCCCATAATCGTGCCAAATGTTCGTTTCATTTCCCCTCCTTGACCATTGCACATGGTTCTGCAAATTTCGTAAAATTAAGACATTTGGTAGCAATTACTGTGCCATGTAAAAGCGCTTGGCTTGCCGGTTCTCCATTCTTGTAGACAAATGGACGAAAGACTGATATTGGCTCTATCCAGGACATGCCAAGCAACCGACAAGATATCTCACACCACTCAAGTCTTTTAAGTGATCTCGGAGAAGCGGGAATCATTGAGCTAGTGCGCTTGAAGAGCGCCACGAAAAACTATCCCCACGTTACCCAAGCAATCGGTGACGACTGTGCGGTCCTAAAATTCACCGACAAGAAAGATTTGTTGGTCACTACCGATACCATGGTAAAGGGAACGCACTTTACCGCCCAGACCATGCCCGCCGATGCACTAGGATGGAAGGCTCTGGCCGGCAATATAAGCGATATCGCGGCCATGGGGGGAACACCGAGAACAGCATTTCTTTCCCTGGGACTCAACTCAAAAACCACAACGGACTTTCTGGAATCTTTCATAACGGGATTGAGCGATCTCGCCCAAAAGACTCACATCGTCCTGGCCGGCGGGGACACGGTGGAAACACCTTGTGGGCAAATCATTACCCTAACACTCCTTGGAGACTGCCCACGGGGCGAGGCGATTTACCGTCATGGAGCCCAATTGGACGACGACATCTGGGTCTCCGGCTGGCTCGGGAACGCATCAGGAGGCCTCTTTTTGCTAAAAGAAGGCCTTTCTTCTGAAGCTTATCTGCGAAAACAGCTTATACAAGCGCACCAAAGACCGGTTGCTCGGCTAAACTTGGGCAGGAAGCTGGGCAAGAGTGGACTGATACATGCCATGATCGATCTGTCCGACGGCATTTCCAAGGATCTTGGACACATTTGCGAACAGAGTAGCGTGGGCGCAATACTTGACGGAACCGCCATACCCATATCTGAAGACCTGAGACATTTCGGCAGCGAAATCGGCAGAGACCCTATGGACTGGGCGCTCTACGGCGGCGAGGACTATGAACTCCTCTTTACGGCACCCCCGGCGCATCGAAAGGCCTTGGAATCCCTGGCGTGTCAAACTTCTGACACACCAATTCACCGCGTTGGCAAGATTGTTGCGAAACCTATCTTTTCCCTCGTAGGCACCGAAGGTACAAGAGACATCAGGCCTCACGGCTACTCTCACTTTTCAAGATAGGTTTGCGCCGGCAAAACCCTTTGAACTTCGCCCAACCTTCGGCCAATCCCAATTAATACGGCCGCTGTTCCTGTGCAATGATTGTCGACAACATATATTGTGCGGCCTTCACGGGGCGGCACGACATGGCACAGTTCTTGCTCACGAGTTCCGATATTACTGAAAATAATGTTTCTGTCTTTTAAGGTCGATGGAGCGACAATTATGACTTCTTTGCTCCGGCTCTAAACGAGTCATATATGCCATGGCCCTTATCTTCGCAAGAAACTAACACAGCCCTGATAGTACTAACAGCATCCAAGAAAAGAAGGTATTTTATGGAAACTTTTGATGATGAGCTAACAACGTCCTTACAGATTGCTCGAAGAGCAATTCCCAAAATGACACAACGTAAAGTGCCTCCCACTCCGGACAATTATTACGTCTGGTACGAGTACTGTATTGGCTGTAATGAGCAGTTGACTGAAGAGATAAACCGGCTGATATCATCGGACAGTGTTTTTACCCCTGAACTCAATCAGCGAATTCACGAGAAGTACTTTGGCAAGGATGAAGGGAAGAAACTGGTAGAAGAGGTGCAAAGGCAGACCAGTAAGATACTCAAGACTATTCTTGACGATATTCTAAGCACCAATGATCTTGCTGCGGACTACGCTAACAAATTGAAGGATTATTCCAGTACTTTGGACGACGCCTCCCACCTGTCTCAGATTCAAGACATCGTTCAAGACATGATAAAAGATACTAATCAGATGTCAAAGTCAACGGTTAGGATGAAAGAAAATTTCCAAAAAGCTACTACCGAAGCTGAAAACCTCAGGGAACAGCTCAATATCACGGCAAGGGAAGCTTTGATAGACGCCCTTACTGGTCTTAACAACCGCAAGGCACTTGACAAAAAGTTAAGAGAACTTCACAGGGCCTTTGGAGCGGATAAGACTCCTTTTTCAATGATCATGTTGGATATAGACTTTTTCAAAAAGTTCAATGACCAATACGGCCACAAAATTGGTGATGAGGTACTCCAATTTGTAGGGTCACTCCTGTATGACACCCTCAAAGGCAGAGATTTCCCCGCACGATATGGAGGTGAAGAATTTGTTGTTCTTCTTCCGTCAACCGTACTTAACAATGCATGTATTGTAGCGGAAGAAATACGAAGGCGTATGTCCGAAAAACGATTAAAGCATGTTAAGACCGGCGAGAGCTTAGGAAGGATCACAGCAAGCCTTGGTGTTGCAGAAATCACTTTGGATGATACTATTGACTCCCTATCAGAGCGGGCCGACAAGGCCCTCTACCTGGCAAAGGATTCCGGCCGGAATAACGTTAAGTCTGAAAAAGTTGTCAAACCCAAAGGGACCGATTGATACTTCGCACTTTCCGTATCGATCATCTACATTCTCAGCCCGCCGGCACAAACCAAGACCACATCAAAAGCATACCCATATTCTGCCGAGTCAGCCGGCAGGGGAGTGTCAATCTTGCTGTCTATAACGCTTTCCATGATTTAACCCGCTGGTTCAGCCTTTTTGTCGTCGGTTATTTTGCTTGACTCGGTTCCCATGCTCACCTAATAATGGGCACGAACTCGGTTCGGTCGGTTACTCTAACTCCCGGGAGGTCAAGCTATGGATTGTATCTTTTGTAAGATTATACGCGGTGAAATCCCATCAGAAAAGGTATATGAGGATGACAAGGTCTTTGCCTTTATGGACATTAATCCGTTAAATGATGGACACGTCCTGATCATTCCAAAGTCCCATGCAAGCACCATCCATGAAATTGGCGAAGACGATTTTATGGCGGTTATGTCTGCCACATATAAGCTGGCCGATGCAGTCCGAAAAGCGCTAAATCCTGATGGTATTAACCTGCTTCAACTAAACGGCAAGGCTGCCAATCAAGTGGTACCACACCTTCACGTCCATATTGTACCCAGGTGGTTTGGAGACGGATTGACTGTTTCACGGTGGGAGATCATTGCCGGCAACATGGAAAAAATCAAGAGTGCGGCAGAACAAATCAAAAACTCCCTTGAATAAGAAAGATGGACTAAGAAAGAATGCTCTCAATCCTAGATAATATCGGCAACACACCACTAATAGAAATCAAACAGCTAAACCCCAACCCTAAGGTTACACTGCTTGCCAAGCTTGAATATATGAACCCCGGAGGTTCGGTGAAAGATCGAATCGCCAAGGCCATGATTCAGGCGGGAGAGACCTCGGGCGAGCTAACCAAAAAGAAGACTGTCTTGGAGGCCACTAGCGGAAACACGGGGATAGGCCTTGCCCTGGTATGTGTGGTGAACGGCTATAAGCTTCTCCTTACTATGTCGGAAGCGGCCAGCATGGAACGGAGACAGATCCTGCAAGCCTTGGGCGCCGAAATCCGGCTTACTCCCGGCCACTTCGGAACAGACGGGGCCATCGAAGAGGCATATCGACTTGCCAGGGAACACCCGGAAACATACTTCTTGACTGACCAGTTTAACAACAAGGCAAACTGGCAAGCCCACTATGATACCACCGGGGTTGAGATCTGGGAACAAACAAACGGCAAGATTACAATGTTCATAGCAAGCATGGGAACTACCGGCACGATTATGGGTACATCAAGACGCCTGAAGGAATACAACCCGGAGATTACCATTATCGGTGTCGAACCCTATCTCGGCCATAAGATCCAAGGCTTAAAGAACATGAAGGAATCGTATCGGCCTGAAATATACGAGAAAAGCCGTATCGACAAGAAAGTAAACGTCGATGACGAAGCCGCATTCGAAATGACACGTCGCCTTGCAAAAGAAGAAGGCCTCTTTGTAGGCATGAGTTCCGGAGCAGCAATGGCCATCGCCATGGAACAGGTCAGACCATTGAATGATGGCATTGTGGTGGTGATCCTACCCGACGGTGGAGAGCGTTATTTAAGTACCACCCTTTTTGCCGTTCGCCAAAAAACCAACCTAACATTCTACAACACCATCAGCCGCTCCAAACAACCATTTGTTTCCATCAAATCAGGGAAGGTGTCCATGTATACGTGCGGTCCTACTGTGTATGACCGCATGCATATTGGAGAAGCCAGGCGCTTCGTCCTGGCAGACCTCCTACATCGTTATCTTGAATACAGGAAATATACGGTCACTCATGTCATGGGCATTACCGACTTGGACGACAAGACAATCCAGGAATCTGAAAAGGCGGGCATGGAGGTCAAACCCTTTACCGACCAGCACGTTAACGCCTTTTACGAAGATATAAAAGCCCTTGGCATTAAGGATGCCATTCGGTATCCCAGGGCAAGCGAACACATTGATGATATGGTAACACTAACAACAAGACTTCTGGAAAAGGGCTTCGCCTACGAAAAGCTTCAGTCTATATATTTTGATATTTCAAGATGTGAAGATTATGGAAAACTCTCCGGGGTTAATCTGGACAAGATCAGGCTGGGCTCCACAGTCGATCTGGACGAATATGAAAAGGCCAATCCAAGGGATTTTGCACTTTTAAAACGGGCTAAACTCTCTGAACTCAAACGTGGGATCTACACTAAAACGGAATGGGGAAATGTCAGGCCAAGCTGGCACATCGAGTCAACTGCAATGGCTATGAAATACCTCGGGGAAACGTTTGACCTCTACACAAGCAATATTGACTTTCTCTTTCCCCACCATGAAAACGAGACTGCTCTTGCCGGCGCACTTACAGGAAAACCGTTAGCCCATTGCTGGATACATACCGAACCGGTTCTCTTTGGTGGTAAAAAGGCCCTGGGAGGCCACGATGCACTGCATATCTCAGAGTTATTGGACCAGGGTTACCCCGGCAGGGTTATCAGGTACTGGCTGTTATCTCACAATTATCGCAAACCTCTGCATTTTTCGTATGAAGCCCTTAAACAAGCAACAGGAGCTATTCACAGGTTCGAGGAGTGCATGCGGCAACTAAACAATCTTGAAGGGGAAAACCCATATAGTGAATTAGACCAGCTTCTCTATGACATAAAGACCGGCTTCACAAAAGCAATGGACGACGATCTGGATATCGCTTCCGCCATGGCAGCCCTTTTTAAAACTGTGAGAAAGATCAATCGCCTGATCACAAATAATGTATTAGACAAAAACGGGGCACGGAGAATCAGAAATCTTTTTCAACGTATTAACGACGTTGTAAGTATCTTCGATTTCGAGGAACCCCCCTTGGATGTCACTACCCAAAAGCTGGTCCACGAACGCCAAGAGGCTAGACATAACAAAGACTGGGCGAGGGCCGACGAAATCAGAGAGCAGCTAAGAAACATAGGAGTCGATATTAAAGATAAGGAAACAATTTAGCCCAATGTCTTCTAAATCCGAAACCCCTGCCTGCGCCAAGGCTTCGGCAGGCAGGCAAAATCCAAAAGCAAAAGTCTTATCCCCAGTCTATTTCCCATTTACTTACATTTCAACCACGGTGGTGCAACTCCTTTCATCTTGTTTTGACCGCATCACTGTCTACGAACCGGCAAGTTCCACGCCTCAAGCGACGCTCCAACCTTGGATCGACAATGGCTTTTTGGATTTTCGCACTCCTTCCCTGGAGACTACTGACGAAACAGCCCTTATGGCAAAAGTTAAGGAATGGAAGGCATGGGCCCTATTGAACCCAAATACCGACTTCGCATACTTAAAGGAAATGAAAGGCCACATTGCCCCCGTCGATCCTGTAACTCAAAGAACTGTTTCTCAAATAAAGGGGACTCTGGAAAAGGCAGTGGAAGAATCCGACGACCGTGACCTGGCTCTCCAAGTTTTTCTGCTCCTTGCGCAGGACTTTGATCAACAATCCATGGAGTTGCAAGAACAACTGGCGAAAATCGGAAAAGGATATCAGGCCTTGCAAGCATCTTTTCTTATCGACAGCCCAGAAGAGGCAAAAAAAATGGCCGGCGACATAGCCTTTGCCCAACCAAAGGAAGACTTGGGGGCCTTTTCGACCAAGAAACGGATGACTGCCTGGAGCCATTTATTTCAAAAGAGCCCTGCTGAACACGCTATTTTCTTAACAAATTCAACCTCTTCGCATACCTTTCTCCTCGATAATGTCGAAGAAAGCGTCAAGATATTCGATCTTACACTCCCCTATTCCCAAGACCCATCACCAGCCACAACCCCACAAAAAGACTATCTTGACAAACTACTCTATGAACTGCTTACAAATCCATGGAATGATGACCTAAAAAAAAGGGCCGAAAAGGCCTCCGATGACATGAAAGCCATGGTCTCTTCCGACAAGAGAGCAAAGGACCGGCCACAGCCGGGAAAAACTGTATCCTTTAGGTGGTCTCTCTTGCCAAATATAGAACCCTGTGCAAGGCTTAATCAATGCTGTGGTCTCAACGCACACAGCAGCAAGAAGGGACCTGTCATGAACACCCTAGTTGGTCTTTTTCAAGACATGAGGAGCTAATAAGGGTTCACGGCTCACAGCAAGTATTTGTTTACCTCCAAACAAGATGAAATCGTAAAAAGTCAGATTTAGACGGTTTCGTAAAAAGTTCAAATTCAAGGCGTGCAAATTTTGTAATCATGAGGCGTACTTATCGTACGTTGAATGATTGCGAAATGCAGCGCAACGCAGAAGTTGGACTTTTTACGAGACCGTCAAACAAGGTCAACGAAAGAAGCGCAACCGTGAACCTTTGAACATCTGAACCTGTGAACGGTAACCACAATTTATTGCTTGACGGTTTCTGGTAATTAGTGTAGAGGACACATCTCATAAGAGAAGGAAAAGATATCACGAAAATCTTTTTCATATTTGTAAAAAAATAGCAGAAAGGAGGAGTTAGCTCATGTTTACACCATCAGTAGACAAAAACAAGTGCACGGGATGCGGTGAGTGCGTCGAGGTTTGCCCTGTCGAGGTTTTTGAACTTCAGGACGAAAAATCCGAGCCGGTAAACGCGGAAGAATGCCTTGGATGTGAAAGCTGTGTTGAGGTTTGTGAGGCAGGAGCCATTACTGTAGAAGAAACATAATATAACCTATCAGTTTTTTTATGCTTTTAAACCTAACAAGAACCCCTTCCGTCACAAGAGGCGGGAGGGTGTTCGTTTTTTGGGATTACCTGCCCACGGGAAACAGGATGATTTTTTTAAATATCATCACACAGTCTGTCCTGCCAAGTTATCTCGTATAGCCTAGCACCCCTGCCTTGAACAATTTTGGCAACACTTTTCCTGCAGGAGGCATACTGATGAACCATAAGCCGATTGCCCGTTGCGAAGCAAATGGAGTTGACGCCCACGAATATCCCTTTTATGTTAAACCTGCTCATGGCATGGAACCGGCCTATATCTTTCTAGAAGACCATGTGTATAACTTCAACAACGAAGAAAAAAATGAGATAGGACCTTATCTTATTCATATTCAATGTGAAAAGGATTTAGAAAACCTCGGATACGAAAGAGACCTCGAGGGGATCTATGTTATATCACAACTTGAAAAGCCATGGTTAGGGTTCGTCACGAAATAAGTGTCTCAAGATTGCGAAGGATTTTGGATTGTATTTACGGCGCTCGCGCGGGAGCATACCGAGGTATGTGACCAACCGAGCAATGTAGAAGACGGCCCAGAAGACCAACAAGATGCGACAGTTAAGTGACGAGCCCTTACATAGATAAAGGTTACACGGAGGGAAATCATGATTGAGAAAATTGGTGTTGTGGGAGCGGGCCAAATGGGTGCAGGAATTGCCCAGGTAGCAGCAATGAACGGACTTTCTGTTATCCTGAATGATATAAGGGACTCTTTTCTTGACAGCGGGATGAAGCGTATTCAAAAGAGCCTTGCCGGTCTTTTGAAAAAGGATCGCATAACGGAAGATCAAAAAAATAAAACGTTGGAACAGATAGAAACCACACTGGAGATCAAAGACTTTGAGCAGGTTGATTTTGTTGTGGAAGCGGTAATTGAAAAAGAATCCTTGAAACTCGATATTTTTAAACAATTAGACGAGACTTGCAAACCAGAGGCAATCTTATCAACAAATACGTCCTCGATTCCGATCACACGCATTGCCTCTGCCACCAAGCGAGCCCCTCAAGTAATCGGAATGCATTTCATGAACCCAGTGCCTGTCATGAAATTGGTTGAAATCATCCGAGGGCTTGCCACAACCGATGAAACCTTTAGCGCTACACAGGACCTGGCATTAAAGCTAAAGAAGATCCCAGTGGCAGCCAATGATTCTCCCGGGTTCATATCCAACCGTGTCTTGCTGCCCATGATCAATGAGGCCATATTTGCCTTGTACGAAGGTGTGGGAACAACAGAAGCCATTGACTCCGTCATGAAGCTCGGGATGAACCATCCCATGGGACCATTGGCTTTGGCGGATTTAATAGGTCTTGACACGTGTTTATCAATCATGGAAGTCCTTCAAAACGGCTTTGGAGATCCCAAATACCGGCCATGCCCTCTGCTCAGAAAATACGTAGAGGCCGGATATCTGGGACGAAAGACCGGGAAAGGGTTTTATACGTACTAGAATGACACCTTTGATAAATTGGCCTGAAATGGCCCTCGTTCAGCAAAAACTTCAGGGACTAAAGGTAGGTGATGTCCGCGCTGCGACGCACAAGGCCCTCCATAACCTGAAGCTTGAGACATCTACAACACGTGGAGAGTCTGTCGCCGTTGCCGTAGGAAGCAGGGGCATCAGCCAGATCCCTCTCATAGTCTGTGAATGCCTGGATTTTCTTAAAAAACAAGGTTTAAAGCCTTTCATCGTTCCTGCCATGGGAAGCCATGGAGGAAACACGCCAGAAGGAGAAATATCGGTATTAGCCGGCCTCGGCATAGATGAATCTTCTATGAAAGTATCTATTAAAGCCACGACTGATGTGGTTAAAGTGGGTGAACTGGAACCGGACATACCCATTCTCATGGATAGTTGCGCCGCACGGGCTGACCACATTGTGGTAATCAACCGCGTTAAACCCCATACAAAATTCCATGGTCTTACGGAAAGCGGAATTACTAAAATGCTCACCCTCGGCCTTAGCAAAGGAAAAGGGGCCGGCGTCTACCATCGCGCTGCCATTAAGCACACATTCTCCATTTTGCAATCTGCAGCTCGATATCTTTTAAAAAGACATTCCGTGCTCTGCGGTCTTGCCATAGTTGAGAATGGCTATAAGGATACAGCCAGAATCTGCGCTGTAGAGCCTAAAGATTGGATCCAAACAGAACACAGCTTGCTGGAAGAAGCCCGTAGGATAATGCCCCGCATCCCATTTGATCCCATTGATATATTGATCATAGATGAAATAGGCAAGGACATCAGTGGTATTGGGATGGATTCCAATGTCACCGGAAGACATCGGGATATTGTAGGAGATTTTTTCGAGGCCCCCCATGCAAAACGGATCTTTGTGAGAGATTTGAGTTCAAAGACCAACGGTAACGGCCATGGGATAGGCTTGGCGGACGTAACCACACAACGCCTAGTGAAAAACCTTGATCTTAAGAAAATGTACGCCAACGCCATTACCGCCATTTCCCCGGAAAAGGCAGCCATCCCTATTTATTTTCAGACAGACCGAGAGTGTCTCGAAGCTTGCTTTGACACAATCGGCATGATTGACTCCGAACAGGCTCGAATTGTCCATATCAAAAACACCCTAAGCCTTGGTAGTATGTCGGTATCACGCCCTCTTGGAGCTGAAGTTGCCTCCAATCCGAATGTCAGCCTATCCGGTTCATGGGAAACGATGACCTTTGATGAACAAGGCAATCTTAAAGAAATTGTTATATGACAAATCAGTTGCTACACCATCATATATTTGAAACAACTTTCGGATTTGCCGCGATTGTATTTAAAGGAAAGGCCTCATCTGTCAAGAGAATCCTTTTGCCAAGCAACAGCAAGACCACATCAGAAAAGCTGCTAAAGGAAACACTTTCTTCCTCTCCTGGTCATACACCGAAAATACTTAAACTCTCAAGCAATATCCAAGCCTACTTCAATGGAACACCTATCAGCCTGTCTATGGAATCTATCGACCTAAGCGAGCTTTCCGATCTCAAACAACTGGTACTTAAAACAGTGGCTACCGTCAAATACGGGACAACAAAAACCTATGGGCAAATATCAGAACAGATTGGCCGACCAAGGGCGTATCGCTTTGTGGGAACAATACTTGCTAAAAACCCATTCCCTCCGGTAATTCCATGTCACCGCATAGTGCGCGCAGATGGATTGCCAGGTGGATTTTCTGGTGGAACAATGCTTAAAGAACGTATGTTGGAAATAGAAAAACAAAATTGCGAATTAAGGAGAATGCCATGAAACAATTAAATAAAAAGGTGGGATTTATCGGTGCGGGAAACATGGCAGAAGCTATAATCAATGGTTTAATAAAATCAGCCCTCTGTAAGCCGGATCAAATATGGGCCAGTGATGTTCGAAGTGCAAGACTCTCGCAGTTAGAAGCCGGCTACGGTATCAATACATCCGAGAAGAACGCCGAAGTCTTTGACAGCGTAGATATTCTTGTCCTGGCAGTCAAGCCCCAACACATGGACGAAGTCTTGAATGGACTCTCCAAAGCCCTTCCCCAAACCATAAAGGGCGTTAAACTTATCATCTCCATTGCCGCCGGTTTCCCAATAACAAGGATTGAAGAACACCTATATTCCACACTTGATCAAAATGCAAAGGGACTCCTTCCGATAGTGCGTGTTATGCCCAACACCCCAGCCTTGGTCATGGCCGGTATGGCTGGAATGAGCGGCAACAGCTATGCGAAAGAATCTGACCTTCAAGATGCAAGGGCTATCCTAGCGGCTATCGGAAGGGTGATTCAATTTGAGGAAAAGGATCTAGATGCAGTAACCGCCATTAGTGGCTCTGGCCCGGCTTACATATTCTATATTGTAGAGTCTTTGGTTGAGGCAGGTATCAAGCTTGGTCTCAGGCCTTCACATGCACTCACCTTGACACTGGAAACTATAAAAGGCTCGGCAAGGCTGCTGGAAGAAACACAAGAAGCCCCCGCTTCGCTCCGTAAAAAGGTAACATCAAGGGGTGGGACCACGGAAGCAGCACTCAACGTGCTAGAGCGCCATAAGGTGAAAGAGCACCTAAAAGATGCCATCTATGCTGCGGCTAAAAGGTCTGAAGAACTGAGTAAATCAAGTTAGGAACTTAAACCTGGACCATGCAGTAGAGACCCCCGCAGATCCAAAACCAGTAAGGACATTAGTGCCATCTTTGAGCTTGCCGTCTTCCATGGCCAAAGCCATTGCCAGCGGTACAGAGGCAGAAACCGTATTTCCGAATCGTTTGTGAGTATTGTAACCCTTTGTATCGCCCAGCTTGCACGATTGGATGACCTTATCGCTCATGGCATCACTGGCGGCATGGCTGAAAATGATCTCATGCCTAAATTGATTCAGAGTTGCATCATCTCGGTAATGTTTGCATAGCCTGGAAAAGACAAATCGAAAGAGCTTCTCCCCGTAGGAAAAGAAAGTGAGTGGCTGAATCTCACCCCCCTTTCTAAGCTCGCCATCACTATATTCGCTGAAATGAGGCAAGGGTATTTTGCACAGATTGTGCCGATCCCCCCATGTCTTGAAAGAAGCATAGTACTCGTCATCTTGCTCCGAATCACTGACGATGGTGGCGGTTGCGGCCTCTCCTATGGTAAATGTGGGGAAATTAAAATCTATATCCTTGAGGGATTTGAACTCAAAATTGGCGTATTCTCGAAAGTTAAATTCACAGTTTAGGATCATTATGTTCTTGTACGCGCCAGTTTTTATGAATGAATGGGCCACATGAATAGCCCTTAGCCAACTCGCACAAGCATCTAAGATATCAAAACATGTAGCCCCTTTGAGCTTTAGTATCTTCTGAAACACGTTGGCGGTGGCAGGTTCGATATATCCCCTCCCAACCCCTACATAAATCAACAGATCTATATCATTGGGAGACATGCCGGAAGATTCCAAGGCCTTTTTGCCGGCCTCAATACCAAATTGGATAGCCCGTTCGTTTTTCGCCCTGTGATATCTTACTGAAGTAACCGACTTTTTGAATAGTTCATCCAACCTTAATGCCAGCAAATTTAGCGCCTTCTCTGTTAAAAAGCGCTTGCTTCTGGAAACGATTTCCTGAATGATCTCCGCATTTGTTACAAGCTTACTAGGGATAGCATATTCAACTGCGCAGTATCTCATGGCACAATTCCTTCATCTCGAAAGTTGCATGCTCATATCAACAGCCCTGGCAGAATGGGTCAAGGCGCCAATGGAGATAATATCGACCCCGGTAGCGGCAAGCTGCACAACTGATTCTAAGGTGATACCTCCCGAAACCTCTACCAGTACCCGATGCTCGACGAGTGTAACAGCCCTTTTTATCTCAGTCAGATTCATATTGTCAAGCATAATAATGTCAACACTATTTTTAAGGGCTTCTTTAACCTCCTCAAGATTGGTCACCTCGACTTCTATGCAAAGAAGATGCCCCTTTGTCTTTCTGATACGCTTTACCGCTTCACTGATACTACCGCAAGCCGTGATATGATTGTCTTTAATCAGTATCCCGTCGTAGAGACCAAAGCGATGATTATAAGCCCCCCCTATTTTTACAGCGTACTTCTCGAGCCTGCGCCATCCCGGGGTAGTCTTTCTCGTATCGGTCACTCGAACAGAAAACCCTTTGGTCTTTTCTACAAACTGGCGCGTGTATGTAGCAATACCGGAAAGCCGTTGACAAAAGTTGAGGGCCGTTCGCTCACCTGTAAGGAGGACACGTAGTTTACCCGAGGTTTCAAGGACTATGTCGCCCCTTTTTACCATGTCACCATCTTTAAAGGGGGTAACAAAGCTTGTGGCAGGATCAAGGGTAGTGAAAACATCTTGTGCCAATTCGAGCCCAGCCAAGACAAACGGCTCTTTGGCAACAATTACCGCCTTTGCCAGGATACCTGGCTCGACCAGCCCCTCAGTGGTCATATCCCCCGGCCCGATATCTTCCTCAAGGGCAAGGCGGATAAGCCTTTTATTCACAAATCTATCCATGCGTTTCGCCTATACTAAATCTAACAAATGTAACCAATATAACAGTTTTCTACGGAGAACGCCACGGCAAAGCCATCTGTCTCTGACCCGGCCCAAAGGATCAGGGTTCCTATGTCACACTGAACCAGCCGCCAATCCCTTTACCACCGCCAAGTGCTTTTCCAACTTGTTCTTCTTTTCGGCAAACCTTTCCTCTTTTGCCCGAACTCCGTCAACAACCTCCGCCGGCGCCTTAGTCAAGAATGCCTCATTGCCCAATTTCTTGCTAATACCCTTTAGCTCCTTGTCGATCTTGGCAATCTCTTTGTTCAAGCGTTCCTGCTCGGCCGTAAAATCTATTATATCCTTTAAGGAAACAAATATCGTATTATCCCCGTAGACAGACGTTGCTGACGAGGCTGGCCGCTTGCCAGGGAGCGCTATTTCTAGACCATCTAGTTTAGCCAGGCTCATAATCATTTCCCGATGTCCATCGAGGGTCTCACGAACCCCTTTGTCCGGGCATTGAACCACGACCTCTACAAATAGGGCAGGCGGAACATTCATCTCGCCCCTAACATTACGTATGCCACTAGTAATCCCCATAATAAGCTCCATGATATCTTCGGCTTCAGGGTCACGGTAGTCTGAACTGGTTACAGGAAATTGGGCCTTCATTATCGAGCCTTCTACACCAGGCAGCTTATCCCAAATCTCCTCAGTCACAAAGGGGATGAAGGGATGAAGCAAACGTAACGCTTGGTTGAGTATCGACCAAAGCGTAAATAACGCCGCCTCGTGAGATGAAACCCCGGAAGCTTGCCCAGATCCGCACTCCCCTTTTTCAGAAAGCTGCTCATCATAGAGCACAGGCTTGACGATCTCCAGATACCAATCGCAGAACTCATGCCAGACAAATTGGTACAAGGCGCCTGCAGCTTCGTTAAACTTGTATTCATCAAGGGTCCGTAACACAGTCTCGGCTACACTGTTAAGTCGGGAAAAGATCCACCTGTCTGCCACTGAAAGGTCTTGACTGTAACTGCTGAACGAACCAGCACAACAAAAACCCTCCAGATGCATCAGAGAAAAGCGAGAGGCGTTCCAAAGCTTGTTGATAAAATGCCGATAACCTTCAATTCGGTCTTCGGATAGCTTTATATCTCGTCCTTGGGCCGCAAAGGCAGCCAAAGTGAACCTAAAAGCGTCTGTACCGAATTTGTCGATCACATAAATAGGATCAATGACATTGCCCTTTGACTTACTCATCTTCTTCCCGTCGGCATCTCTGACCAGGGCATGAATATATACGTCTCTGAAGGGGACATCTTTCATAAAATGGAGTCCCATCATCATCATCCTGGCCACCCAGAAAAATATGATATCAAAGCCGGTAACCAGGACAGAGGTGGGATAAAAAGTCTTCAGGGCATCCGAATCATCAGGCCAACCCATGGTAGAAAATGGCCACAAGGCAGAACTAAACCATGTATCCAGGACATCCGACTCCTGGGAAAGGGTGCTCCCGCCACAGCCATGACATTGACCAGGCGAATCCATTGCCACAATCAGCTCACCGCAATCCTCACAAGTCCATGCCGGAATCCGATGCCCCCACCAGATCTGTCTCGAGATACACCAGTCTCTGATATTATTCATCCAGTCGAAATATGTCTTGGTCCACATATCCGGCACGATCCTAGTATCACCTCGTTTAACCGCGGCAATAGCCTCCTCCGCCAAAGGTTTAACCTTAACAAACCACTGTTTAGATAGATATGGTTCTACTGTGGTTCCGCACCTATAACAATGCCCCACTCTATGCTGATAAGGCTCCACCCTCTCAAGCAGGCCTTCTGCTTTAAGCGCCTCAACGATTTTCTCGCGACAAACAAAACGATCCTGGCCCTGGAAAGGGCCTGCATTTTCATTCATTCGGCCATCGCTTCCTATTACTTTCACAACATCAAGATTGTGTTCTTTTCCTATCTCAAAGTCATTAGGATCGTGGGCGGGTGTAATTTTTAAGGCACCGGTGCCAAAGCTGGTATCTACATATTTGTCAAAGATGATGGGGATTTTACGATTCATCAGAGGAAGTATCACCGTTGTTCCTTCTTCTATGTCATAGCGTTCATCATCAGGATTAACCGCTACTGCAGTATCCCCAAGCATCGTCTCAGGTCTTGTGGTAGCTACAACAACTCCACTGTTCCCCTTTTCAAAAGGGTACTTGATATAATACAAATGTCCGTTATGATCTTCGTGTTCCACTTCCAGGTCTGACAAGGCGGTAAGACAACGGGGACACCAGTTTATGATGTAGTTGCCCCTATATATCAAGCCCTCTTCATAAAGCTTGACAAACACAGTCCTAACGGCCCTGGAAAGCCCCTCATCCATAGTAAAACGCTCTCGATCCCAATCGCATGAAGCCCCGAGACGTTTCAATTGGTTTATGATCAGGCTGCCATACTCCTTGCGCCACTGCCAGACCTGCTTTATGAATTCTTTACGACCTAGCTCATGCCTATTTTTTCCCTCCTTGGCCAGTTCCTTTTCCACAACATTTTGAGTAGCAATGCCGGCATGATCAGTCCCTGGCATCCAAAGCACATTATAGCCTTGCATTCGGCGACATCTACAAAGGATATCCTGCAGTGTATTGTTGTGAGCATGACCCATATGCAACACACCTGTGACATTAGGAGGAGGAATAACAATTGAAAAAGGCCGTTTCGTACTAACATCTTCGGCTTCAAAAAGGCCTTCCTTTTCCCAATATTCGTACCAACGCTTCTCCACTTCGTTGGGTTCATAACCTTTATCGAGTTTCTCCGAATTCATCCGCGCCTCCTCATAAAATTGAAAAGGGGATTAATCTATCTTAACCCCCCCCAACATGACAATCTGTAACACTTTAGACCTTTAAAAAAACCTGTCGTCGATCAAAGTGCCAGCTTGATCTTTTTTACTTCCTTCGCGACTGCTGCTTCTGCTACCTCAAGGAGTATTCGTTCGGCCTTTTCTTCAATGATTTTCTTTACTACACGAGTAACAATGGCTTCTAGCTTCTCATCAGAAAGGCCTTCAAGTACATCTGTATCCACTGCCTCGCTCGCTACTTGCGAAGGTATCACTTGCTGTTCGTCGTCTTTTGAATACACGTCATGTCCCTGCGGTATTTCACCGCCACTCAATGCTTCTATGTCCGGCTCCAAATCTCCTTCAAAATCTGTCGGGATTAGTCCTTCCCCGGAAGCGCCGTCTTCAAAATCCAACGATATCCCCAAATCTTCTTTATCATCCTCAAAAACAGAGGTTTTAGAAGACTCTAAATCCTTCTCATGACCTACCGCTTCCATAAAAATTTCCTGGCCTGATTCTTCATCTTTCCCTTCTGCATCTACCAGTTCAACAATCTCTTCTTCCTCTAGGGCCGTTGTATCCAAGGAAATTGCATCCTTTTCCCCGTCATCAGAAATCGGGTTATCGTCTTTTCGCCCTTCGGAAGGCTTTTCCACCATCTCTGTCAGATCAATAACCTCTTCATTATCACTAGCGTCTTTCACAAAACCCCCCTCTTGGAATATCTGATCCTTAGGATTATCATTTTTAGTATTCATGATCAGCCCCCTCTTTGTTTGTTTGAAAAAGACTGGAGTTCTTGATTTCCTTAAAAAAAATTACCACAGTGCCTTTTTGCATGTCAAGGTTTTTGTATATCCTAAAAAAAAGAATTTACAAAACAATTCGTCTTGTTTAATGTCCATTCGGGAAAGGTAGATTTTGGTCCAAGACAAGGCCGCACAAGGGTTTGCACCGCAGTCACAGCAGCGCTGCGTCGAGGATGAAAACCAGCGGAGAACGCCGTATTGGGCCAAAATATGCCATTTATGGATGGACACTATTTAAGGTCACTTGTAATGAGACGTTTTTTTCTCGCCAGCCAGAACATACATTCAGATAGCCCGACCCTTACAGGGTCGGATGTAAAACATATCTCCACTGTCTTGAGATCAAAGCCAGGAGATGAAATATTCCTGTTTGACGGCCAAGGATATGACTACCACGCCCGTATTGTTAACATCACACACAAGGCAATCACCCTGTCAGTCCTTACACAATACCCCTCGACATCAGAACCCTGTGTACATATAGCAATAGGACAAGCACTTATTAAGGCAAGGAAGATGGATCGTATCGTCAGACAGTTGACCGAACTGGGAGGCAGCGCCTTTCTTCCCTTTATTGCCCAACGCAGCGTTGCCCGGCCAGACGGGGAACGTTTTTCCAAAAAGAGGAAACGCTGGGAAACTATTGCCATTGAAGCACTGAAACAATGCGGCAGATCTCAGGCGCCGCATATTGGTCCAATCACTTCTTTTGAAGGATTGGTGGGTACATCCCAAACCTATGATTTGTGTGTCATCTTTCACGATCACCAACGAGAAACCGCGCCGGAGTGTTTTCCTGACACAAAGCAAAGGATCACACGCGTTCTAGCCCTCATAGGACCTGAAGGGGGTTTCACGGCTGAAGAAGTAGCACTGGCGCTCCAGGCAGGTTTTACCCAAGGTTACCTGGGGCCACGCACCTTGAAATCAGATACGGCAGCAGTAACCGCCGCCGCTATTATCCAACATCTCCTTGGGGACCTTGGGCGTTCCCAAAAAGATCTTGACAACGCCTAGTTGTTTTAATAACTTCAAAGTTTATGGAAAATCGGCCGAGGTAGCTCAGACGGTAGAGCAGTGGACTGAAAATCCTCGTGTCCCCAGTTCAATTCTGGGCCTCGGCACCATAGATTTTTCAGTGAAGATAGGGGGTTAGGCGTTTTTGCTTGACTCCCTTTTTTCGTCTAAACCGCATATTGAACCCGAGATTGTGCCCATTTGTGCCTAAAGGTAGGTATAGGGGGGCAGATAGATAGGAATATTTATATAGCGGGATTTTGTGGGATTTGACGGGAGGAATAGGGAATAAGGACGGAAAGATTTTATAGAGATGATGAGGGGTTACAGATGTCGTGGCGAGCGGGAGGAGTGATGGATTTTGTAACTTTTTTCCAAAACTAAATGGAATTTCAAAAATAGAGTATTTGGAGCAAATTTGCAGTTAGTTTTGAAAAAAAGTGGGGTGATTTTCGGGTTAAAAAATGGGGAAATGGGGCTGTTTTTCCACCGATAAAAATTCTTGGCCAGGGTCATGATTCCTTGGAAAAAACCGTAACAGCAGTTTCGGGCGGCGCAAATAGACAAACGTAAAGGTTTTAGAACAAGATCTAAA
>CAYSBQ010000036.1:17481-19689 GCA_964429315.1 uncultured Desulfobacterales bacterium | reverse complement strand
AAAGCTTCAATTGGAAACTCACGCTAGTGCCTATTCGGTTAAAAACATTTATGGACAGGCACTATCTAGTCTGGATTGGAAACTTATTCTGGTGCCTATTCAGTTCAGAGGCATTTATGGATGGTCACTATCTAGAAAAAGTTACTTGGCTATTGCCCAGTCCCCATTTTTAACCACTACCATCTCCAGGTCGTCCTTGGATAAACCATTGTGATCGGCAGCCGAAAAATTAAATACACCATGCTGACCCACATACCCGGTTAGATTCTCTATAAAGTCGCGAATCTTAGCACGATCCGGACCTACAGCCCTTAAGGCCTTTACGGCGATATGTAGAGAGTCCCATGCATGCCCACCGAATGAGGATATCGACTCATTATATTTCTTCTCATAGGCCTTCGTATATTCCATAATCACTTTTTTCTGGACATGATCATCGGCAAGGAGCGGCCCTATGTTGACTCTAGCCAGCGGGCACAATACACCATCGGCATCCTTGCCGCATAGTTCTATGTTCTTACGACTCCCAAAACCATGGCTTTGATAAAGGGCAATATTGTCCATACCAAGGGCTCGCCAGTTCTTAACAGCCAGTATTTGGGTTGGGCCAATAGACCAGTTCACAATGGCCTGTGCATCCGTACCCTTGATCTTGGTTAGTTGAGCTGTCAGATCAGTATCCTTAGGGCCATATCTTTCATCCGCCACGATCTTAATGCCAAATTTCGGGGCAAAATTAAGAAGTTCCTCACGACCACTTGCACCGAAACCTGTGGTGCCAGTCATAATAGCCACTTTGTTAATCCCCTTGCTCTTCATGTGGGCAAAGATCCTCTGTGACACATGGATGTCCGAACCTGCCACCTTAAACACCCAATGACGCTTCTCAACCGGCAGTACGATCTTTTTGCTGGCAGCACAGGAAATGAGCGGTATTTCAGCCTTGTCGGCCACATTTACAATTGCCAGAGATGTACCACTAGTCGATGGACCGATAACTACGGGGACATTGTCATGACTAATCAGTTTTTTCATGGCAATGTTGCATTTAGTGGCATCCCCTTCGTCATCGTAGATGATTAACTCAAGGGGATGCCCATTAATACCCCCTGCCGCATTGATACTCTCGGTAATCATTTCAGCAGTCTTTTTTTCGGGCTCTCCCAAGAAAGAGGCACGACCTGTTACTGAAAAAATGGCGCCTATCTTGTAAGGTTCTTTTGCCACAGCTTTATCAGCAAACGAAACGCTCAAAGCCGAAATCAAAAAAAGAGATAAAGTAATACAAATTGAAGTTCCAGAGATCTTTTTCCCTTTGCACATAGCAGTCTCCTTTCAGCAAATTCGGTCTTAAAATTAATAAAAGAGCAACTCATGAAATGACAAGCCGTTAACCTCACCCCCTTTTTACACAAAAAAGCCGCAAGCTTTCCCGCCCACGGCTTTTGATTTTCCTTTCATCTTTGCTTAGGGCTGACTCAAAAAACGAACTTGATAATGATAGTAGGCCCAACACAATCCCAGCATAATCCAAAAACCCCCAATCGTTTCCTTAACACGTGGGTAGGCTGAAGGCTAAAGGTTGTTAGGAAAAACTAAAGTACGGCTCATTTTGAAGCCATGTTTGGTGCGACAATCCGCTCTCTTCACCAAATTGCGTCAATCGTGTTTTTTTATTCCTTCAGCCTTCAGTCTAAACAGCTTCAGCCTGACTACGTGAGTAGTCACTCATATATAAATAATACCGTTTAATGTCAATAAAAAACGAGGTATGCTGCAGTGCGAAAAATCGGGTTGCCTTACTAAGATTCCTGTGGCATACGAACAAAGAAGTAGTTTGAAGGTAAGCGTTCACAGGTTTAGGGTTGGGGTGGAGAATGTAAGCTTTGAACCCGTAAACGGTCACGAAAGAAGATATTATGTTCGCAAACAAGCGGTACGCCATACTCGTGATGCCAATAATCGTTTTCTGTTCGATGATATCAGGATCTCTGTGCCAAGGCTCAGCTGTTGAAAACGATGATTATTCACGCGGCAGTCTTTCGGGGCTTCAAGGGGTTTATGTAGCCACCCAGTCATTGGAACCTGAAATCGAGAAGCGGGGGCTTTCAGCAAGCGCTATAAAAACAGACACGGAGTTAATGCTTCGTACAGCAGGAATTAAGGTATTGACAACTGGCCACCAGCAGTGATGAATGCGCGAAGATG
>CAYSBQ010000036.1:0-17471 GCA_964429315.1 uncultured Desulfobacterales bacterium | reverse complement strand
AAAGGGTGGGCCTGTATGTTATTTAGAAGTAGACATCATCGACAGCAGTATCATGACAAACATTTTAGACCATAATCTTTACGTTTTTAATATCAGCGTTGAATTTAACCAAGACGTTTTTCTTGTACGCAACCCGGCCATGAGGGTTCTTTCCCCCACATGGTCCACCTCATATCTGGGTGTTACTAACACCCTGCCCCGCATTAGAGGCAAAGTAAAAGAGATTGTGCAAAAGTTCATTGATGCTTTCCAGGAAGTTAATCGCAAATAGACAATGAAGCGACCCCGAACGGCTATCAGCCTTGCAATCGCATTTTCTATTTTCACCGCCACTTGCCTTGCCTCTGAAAGAGTGGGTGTTTGGGGGGTTGATATCATCAATTACGGGTCATACCGGGTAAAAAAAGAACAGATAGAAGATATAACTGAAACGCCGGGAGGTAGATGCCACATTATCACAGAAACAGAATTTATCGAACAAACCTTTAGAATCCCTGCTATTCTCGGAATCCGCTTCGGTTTCAGATATAGAATAAATGGAACCCCCAAGGGAAAAACGGTACCAATAATGATAAAAAAAGTATATCCTGGTCTTAAAGACCCTATGAAACCCAATATGATCTATGGCCACGATTATGTAAGGGCTCACGAGATAGGCCATGTCTATGGCACCGGATACGGCTTTGATCACGCCTGGGAATTGGTTCCTGGAATGTGGACTTTTCAACTCCAGTATGAGGGCAAGATCTTGGGAGAGATCTCCTTTGAGGTTTACAAAGCAAAGTAGTATCATTCTTCTGAAAATTAAGGAGGAAAACCTTATATGAAAGTATGGCAGATCCTCGGAACTTGTCTTCTCGTGGGAATAGCAGCAGCATATATTGCGAAGACAAAAGGCAGATCCCCATGGCTTTGGGGAATCATGGGGTTTGTCATTTTCGGCATCATAGTACACACAATAGTAGGGATTCTGGTATTCTTCTTTTTTGCTTAATCAGTGTATCGTCGAATAGTTCTCCTGCAAATGAGCAAGATATGCCTGAGCAAGATGGAGTTCAAAAGCCATGTTCCGGACCTTGCCAAAGTCTTCGGCTATTTGCATATCATTGCCGGCGTATTGACTTAATTCATCCTTTAACGAGTTGATAAAACCCTTCAGTTCTTCCATGGCTTTGTGAGGGTGCATCAGTTGTACATACTCCGATGGTTCTATTCTGACAAAATGGCCTTCAGATTCATCAAACACGGTATTAAAAAACTTGTTGTATACCATAAGTACACCTCAATTCTTTTCGAGTTCTGTTAAACATGATAATCATTACAGACCAAAAGGTCAAGTGGTGGAAAGGGTCTAGAAAGGGGCAATCTGGGCAAGCTTATAACTTGTCAGTTTTTTGACATATTTATAATGTTTTTTTGGCAGGCTAAAAACAATGATGGGCCGAGGAAATGTTAAGTTATTGAGTGACGAGCCCTTAGGGCTCGCGCAAAAATAACTTCACATTTCGGCATCTCAGCTTCAGCCCATCTTTGACCGATGCCTCATTCGCAAACTCCTCGAAATAGCTCGCTATCCCTGCGGATTTGCTCAATCGGATCGGCCAAATCTGAACCAAATCTAAGCGCCAACTCTGCGAATTTATTCTTGCGCGAGCCCTTAACTTCCCCGGTTTATCTTGTCTCTTAAAACACCGGAACACCTAAAGTTTACTATCCGCCTTGATTTGAGCACAATGTCGTTGCCTGTTTGCGGATTCCTACCTCTTCGTTTGGATTTGTCCTTAAGATGAAACTTCCCAAATCCACTAACCAAAACATCCTCCCCATTTTCAAGCGTCCTCTTAATAATTTCCAGGAGTGACTCTACCACCTTCACCGACACCCCCTTGTGGAGGTCTAAACGTCTCTGAACTAGCTCCATTACACGCGCTTTCGTTAAAGTCATTATACGGTCCTCCATTCAAAAATAGTTTTACAAATAATCGTCATTACACTCACACTCCTTAACTCTTTATGTATATGCAAAATTAATTCCAATGTTATTCATATAACCCGTACTTTTTGAGAACTTACACATTTGCCTATTAACATTTGGACATCCTAACCAACACAGGCATGTTGGCAGGATAATTGCATAAATAGGGTCAATCAAAAACTTCTATAATACACATTACAAGGGAGGAATGTCATGAATAAGGCCGAACTCATGGAAACTCTCAAAAAAGAGACAGGGCTGAAAAGGAATAAGGCGGCACAGGCCGTTAATATACTCTTTGAAGAAATGTCCAATGCCCTTGCAAATGGCGACCGTGTCGAGATCCGTGGATTTTGTTCCTTTTTTGTAAAAGACTACAAATCGTACACAGGAAGAAATCCAAAAACGGCACAGCGAGTTCACATAAAACCAAAAAAGTTACCCTTTTTCAAATGCGGTAAGGAACTGAAATCGAGAGTGGATCACAAGGGGGACTAGACCTAGGGCCAACCTTCTCACGGAGTCCTTACCAAGCGAAACCCCAAACAGAAATTTCCGAATTTTGGATCAAGCCTTTCCCGAATGGCCGAACGAACACCCCTTGGGATATCAGTCCAGCTACCACCACGATTCACTCTATACGCCCCCCGACTCACAAAAAGAGGGTTTTTCCGTTGATGCTCGCCGTAGGCATCCATCCCGTAGACGTCCTCACACCATTCCCAGACATTTCCAAGCATGTCGTAAAGCCCAAAGTTATTCGGATAAAAACTTGCCACTGGCGATGTCAGGATAACTCCGTCATCGCATTCGTGATATCGCCATTTAAACTTGTTGGCCCGTCTTGAACTCTGGTCATAAACATTTGCATATTTACAAGTATCTTTGGAATCCTCTCCCCAGAATCGGGCAGTCTTTGACCCGGCCCTGCATGCATATTCCCACTCGGCTTCAGTTGGAAGGCGAAACTCATAAAGTCCGTCGTTCTGGTCTGTAAGCCATTTCGCAAAGGCCACTGCATTCTCCCAGCTAACATAGACTACAGGCTGACTGTTATCATTCAGAGAGTTACCGTTACACGTCTTGCTGTCATGAGCCGGGCGGAAGTCACGATATTGGGCATTAGTCACCTCAGTGATACCGATCCAAAATCCGTCTACACATACCTTGTGCATCGGGCCTTCGTCAGGATCTCGACCGGTCTCACTTAGAGGGCTTCCCATCTCGAAGCACCCCTCAGGCACCCAGACAAAGATCATTCCTATCGCATTTTCGTGCCATTTTACTCCGGGCCTCGGACGTATCTCAGAAAGTTTTGCCTGAATTACGACTTTTCCCTTCGGCTTTATTGTAACCGTTTTGCTCCAGTGTTTATGCCCATCCTTCCTTATTAATATACCATAGCGCCCCTTCTGAATATCTTCTTTAATGTCCGGTGTAGTCCCCTGAAGCCTTCCATTTAAGAACCACTCTGCTCCCGGCGGTTTGCTGCGCACAAGGATTGTCCCAGTGGTCACAATGCGGTCCAACTTAATGGAAAAGGCATTATCTTTTTTCGCCTTAACTTCCACCCACTTTCTTTGTCTCTTATAACCCCGATGAGATACCTGGATGTGGTACCGGCCCTCTTTAAGTTCCATGCCACGGCGATATTTTGGTATGATATTAAGAACCATCACCGTTGCCTCCTCCGGCTTGGCATCTAGAAAAAGCCGTCCCTTGGCAACCACAATAGGCTTAAGCGGCGGTTGAGGTTCTGGTGCTAAGTCTAATAGGGGTAAAGGTTCGATCTTTCTTATCGCCTTATTTTCTTCGGGAATCTCTCGCTTGATCTTTTGCTTTACAGGTGGAATAACCCGGTGAATTCCCTTTCCCTGCCTTTCTACTTCCTTTTTTCTTACTAACATAAAAACAACCAGCAATGCCAGCAGCAATGCCAAGACTATACTTGTTGACATATACCTGGACTTAGTTCCATTTCTTGGATGATCCAGGGTCTCTTTTTTAGAATTATTCTTCATTTCAAGCAGCACCGCTCAACATATGCCGGGAGCAGTCATAGGGGAAATATAACCTATCAAAGCCCATCCCACAAGGCATCGCGCAACCCGGACATTCGTTCCGTTCGCCGGGAAACGGCAACGTTGAACACATCTTCTTTTGCCCATATCTCAACATCTTCTTTCGCCCGGGTAATGCCGGTATATATGAGTTCTCTTGTCAAAACCGGGTAATCCTTATCCGGCAACACAAATAGGACAGTATCAAATTCCGACCCCTGGCTCTTATGCACCGTCATAGCATACACGGTTTCATGTTCCGGGAGTCTAACTGGATGAAATCTTTTGACAGTACCATCTGCAGAGCGGAAAAAGGCAGTCAAATCACTATCCCCGCTAACGTCAGGCCAAATGATCCCAACATCTCCATTAAATAGACCCAAGTTATAATCATTTCTGGTAATCAACAGGGGCCGACCACGATACCAACTCCTCTTGGCCTCAATAAGCCCACGGTCACTTAGGATTTGTTCAACTTCCAGATTTATCCTCTCTACACCATAAGAACCTTTTCTCAAGGCACAAAGGATCCTGAACCGATCAAAGAGTTTAAAGGCCTCATAAATATCACCTGCCTTAAGGTAGCCTTCAAACCCTACTATAACCTTTTTCTCTATAGCAACCGGCAAGGCTTTACGCTGTGGCAGCGCAACCCATCTTATATCACCAAACCTTTTCTCTCTTAAGAGTCCTATGGCCCGCCTGCCGTCGCCCCTATTTACAGCGTGACTTATGGCATGAATACCGCTCTCTTTACTAAAGCGAAAACTCCTTTGAAGTTGGACAACACAGTCCTTGATAGAAGACCCATTAGTAATTTTGTCCGATGTCGCAATATTATACCCCGTATACGTCTTAATCTCCATACAAAGATCACTTGAAAATGTATGAAGATGGCCGGTATCGCATATATCCCCCAGAACAGCGCCGGCCTCAACCGATGAAAGCTGGTCTTTGTCTCCGAGAAGTATTAACCTTGCCTCAGGAGAAACGGCCTGGATGAGCTTTGACATCAGGGCCAAGTCAACCATGGAGGCCTCATCTATAACGACGATATCTACGGGAAGTCGATTTTCGGCATTGTACCGAAAATAACAAGACCCGGAAATAGTTCCCAGCAATCGGTGTATTGTTGTAGCATATTCGGGGATAGCGGCCCTGATCTTCTCCTCGCAATTCAAATTTAACTTAGAGGCCTTGATCGCCTCCTGCAACCTGGCAGCAGCCTTTCCAGTGGGAGCAGCAAGCGCTATTCTGTCTGCACCTATGCCGAACCGCTCAATGAGCAGTCCCAAGATCTTGGCAACCGTTGTAGTCTTGCCTGTCCCGGGCCCGCCTGAAATAACACAAAGTTTCTTCCTTAACGACACGAAGGCGGCAATCTTCTGCCAGTCAATCTCATGTTTCTCGTCTCCGTTTCGATCTGTTGGAGTTTGACCAAAAAAACGGTCTAAGGCTTCTTTTAATGAGTGAACATCATTACTTGAATAATGAATTGGCGAGGATTTCTCGAATACGCGCTCCCTGACAAGCCTTGCCAATATTTCCTGATATTCCCAATAACGGTAAAGATACAACCTGACCTTATCATCCAGGATAAGCGGCTTGTGCTCACCTGGCATTCCGACAACAGAAGTCTCCCTTAATCCCTTCCCCCAATCATTTGGATCCGGGCAAAAAAGATTCCTCCACGCCTCTTTTCCTTCTACCAGCAGTGTTCCAACCAGGCCTTTGAGATCAAGACAGATATGGCCCATCCTTGTATGACTGCTTACTAAGGCTGCTGCAACAGTTAGTCGAGAATCGCCGCTTCCATCAAGCTCAGTCATGAACTCGGCAAAGTGTATATCAAGCTCAGAGATTTTTCCCCTTTCGTGCAACAGATTTAACAGTTCTTCTTTCATACGCAAAAACCGTAGCCTTTCACAGGCACTACTTATCAAAGCTGGTCTAAGGGCTCGCGCAAAAATAACTTCACATTTTGACATCTCAGCTTCAGCCCATCTTTGGCCGATACCTCATTCGCAAACTCCTCGAAATAGCTCGCTATTCCTGCGGTTTTGCTCAATCGGATCGGCCAAATCTGAACTCAATCTGAGCGCCAATTCTGCGAACTTATTCTTGCGCGAACCCTAAGGTCTCGTCACTCAATATCAGAAAACTCGCTCCACTAACCACTGTCCACTGATCAGCTGATCCACTTCTTTGTCAGCTCTTCTATCATCGCTCCATTTGGCCTAGCCCGGTATATACCGAAGTCTTCTCTTATCCTTTCATCTACACCACGCACAAATATATAAAAGACTCCTCCAAAATGCCTCTGATAATCATAATCAGGCAAACGAATTTTAAGATATTGACTCAGGGCAAGTGTGTATATAAGATACTGAAACTCGTAAGAGGACTTTTTCATAGCGCCGGCAAGCGCTTTTTGATCATAATCTTCTACGCGTGGCCCCAAAAAGTTTGATTTCCAGTCCACAAGATAGTAACGACCATCGTAGAAAAATACCATGTCTATAAAACCTCTCATAAAGCCCTTTGAAGGAGAAAACGTTAATCTCTCCAAATATTCAGCCTTATCAACCATGGTTTTCACTTCGGCATAATTTGCCAATACTGTTTTTATATCCCCTGATGAAACAGCCTTCAACGGGAAATAAAACTCCAGCTCATTTATACGATCCTGCCTACCGATTTGTGACAAGGCAAACTTTTTTCCCTCTTGTTCAAGAGGGACGGTCAGGACACTTCGAACCATGCAGCAGATAGTTTCCCGCCACTTAGTGTCAAAATCAAAGCGGGAAAGTTTCTCTCCTACGAGATTTTCTATCTTTAAACTATTGCCTTCGGTGAAATCCATGTCCTCAAACACTGAGTGGATAAACGTACCCGCCTTTGCACCCCTCGGGAAGGCAAAGATGCCTGATAGCTCTCTTTCACGAATCAGCTCCTGAAAATCACTTTCCGGATAAATGCCGGAAAGATCTATCGCATCATAATCAGGCAAGTCCCGGTCATAGTGCTGACCTGACAGGATATTTGAAAAACTTGAGATCTTCCAAGAGCGGTCTATATCTCCACAAAACTTGCGACACACCAAGCTTAAGCCTTCAGCATTGGTGGCAGAATATCTCTTAGGCGCTTCTGTCGGCATTTCAGTTAATCTAATCGTTCCTCCTGACTTTTCAACAACAGATCTAAGCTCTTCTAGTATATCTTCGTTACTTAGGTCCTTAAACCTTTTTCCTACAGCACTTACAATATCCTTTGCCTTAAGTGATTTCCCTTGATGAAACAAGTACGCCAAGGCAGAAGTCTCGCATTCGTTTATTCTGCCCCAGATAAGATAACACCGGTTTTTCGCCCTGGTCAATGCCACGTAGAGGAGCCTCAAATTTTCGGCCAGCTGTTCTTTTTCTGCAAGTACGCGGTTTTCATTAAAACTGTCAGAACCAAGGTCGAGGATCAATTCCATATCTTTCGATTCATTGTGAAACGAAAATGCTTGACACGATTTTCTAAGCCTTGAGCCATCCCATGCGAAGGGACAAAATACTACAGAATACTCAAGCCCCTTGCTCTTATGTATGGTCACTAACTTCACTGCATTCTCATCACTTTCCAAACGCAACTGGTGTTCTTCAGAGCGCGGCCTGCCGGGATCTCTTCTTTCTTGTAGCCATTTTAATAATCCGATCATACCAAGTTTGTTTTCGAGGCTCGCCTGATGCAATACTTCACAAAGATGAACTACGTTCGTATTTCTGCGCTCCCCGTTTTCAAGGGCCATCAAACGCGATATGACCTTTTCTTCTATTAAAAAATGCCTAAACATGCTGATAAACCCACGATTATTCCACAGCTCGTGATAGGCGTTAAACCTGACAACCCAATCATCCCACTTTAGATCATCGCTCATCATGCCATCTAAGTCTTCTCCCTTATAGCCCATCATGTCGGTTGTAAGCGCCGCCCTTACGAGTGTGTCATTGTTTGGCTCGGCAACACCGCAAAGCAGCCTTTCTGCTTCCATGGCCTCATGGGACAAAAAGAGATCATCGCTAGTATAAACAACGCTGGGGATACCAAGCCCGGACAGAGCTTGCTGCATTTGACGTGCTTGGCTGTTTTTACGAACTAAGACCGCAATATCTCCTGGGCTAAGAGCCCTTCCCCCCACAAAGGCCCGGCCGTCGCTACTGAGATGAAGAAGTCTTGAAATTTCCCCGGCCACCGCAGTTAAGATCTGTTCCCGTGCTATTGTTTTGGTAACAGGTTTTTCCTGACCAGTTACCTTGTAAGCATTCAAATACCACAAGTAAAAAGGTGGTTCATGCTTACCACCTATCGCAAGTAACTCTGGTTCGGTTTTTACAGCTGAAACAGCAGGATTAAACTGAATCTTATCATATATAAACGGATAGTTCGCATTTTCAAAGATAGCATTAACAGCAGTAATCAAGTCTGGCTCGGAACGCCAATTCTTGCCAAGGGTATAGCGTGATCGTACATGCTGGGCGGCTTTCATGTAGGCAAAAATATCTGCGTTGCGGAAACTGTATATCGCCTGCTTTGGATCACCGATAAGAAACAACGTGCTGCTGTTGGCGCCAAATATTTTCTCGATAATCGCATACTGAACAGGATCAGTATCCTGAAACTCATCAATCAGAGCCGCCTTATACTTAAGCCTTATGGCGCATGCGAGATCATCTCCGCCCCTTTTCTCCAAGGCCTGATGGAGTCTTAACAAAAGATCGTCGAAGGACTGAATGTTTCTCTGCCCCTTTCGCAGGATGAGCTCGTCTTGAGCATAAGCAAAAAGCTCGGCCTTTAGTCCGAGGATTCGTTTATCAAATGCCTCTACAAGTTCTTGATGCCTATCTTTAAGCTCCTCGCAAAGCTCAAAGAAGGTATGCCTCGGTGTACTAAAGTTGTTCTTGGTCGCGCACTGAAGGTCGGATGAAGTAAACTTTTCAAAGCCGGCAAACAAAACAGGCCTCGAGACACCATAGACCACATAGTTATTCATCAACTCAACCCAGGTACGAATATTATCAATCTTGTACTTAGCTCTATTCAAGGCCTCACTGTTAAATAATATATCCTCTACCTCCGCCCTACAAATCTCCCAAGCCTTGCAAACCGTTTTAAATGAGGTCAGATAATTGCTTTCTTCAAACGATGTGTCGATACTTTTGATCTCAGGGACAACCTTAAGGTAAGGTCTAAAAATATTGCTATCAACAAGAGAAAAGAGACGTCCTGGAGTAACTTTATGGCTGATTGCATAGTGGACAAAGAACGGCGATGCGCTATAGAAGTGTTTGCGCCAGAAATCATAGACAATTTCCGCCTTCAGATCCTCCTGATCAGTTACCAGCTCTGTATCAAAGAGGCTTCCACACTCGAAGGCGTTCTCATATAAAACCCGCCGGCAAAACCCGTGTATAGTAAAGATGGCCGCCTGATCAAATGCCCTCATGGCCTCTTCGAGTCGTCTCAATGCAATATTTGAATCCTTGAACCTTTCCGCCAAATCAACCAAGAAGGGATCTTCCGTCTTTTCCCCCTTAAAGGCCTGCATTGCGCCACGCAATTTCTTTCGGATCCTGTCCTTTAGCTCTTCCGTCGCCGCTTCCGTAAAGGTAACTACTAGTATTTCATTT
Source organism: uncultured Desulfobacterales bacterium (assembly GCA_964429315.1). GTDB lineage: Bacteria > Desulfobacterota > Desulfobacteria > Desulfobacterales. The sequence goes on along the minus strand of CAYSBQ010000036.1, from coordinate 7,764 downwards.
ACTCCCAGATCTTTTTCCAAAATCAACCTGACAAAAAGTGCGGTAATCGCATAGGTCTTTCCTGTACCGGCGCTTGCTTCAGTCAGGTTCTTCCCATTAAGAGGGGTACTTAGTAGATTAAGGTCTTTAAACAAAGTCATAGATTCTTACCAGTTCATATGTTTTTGACAGGACAAACACGACAAGCACACCCAATGACTTTTTCCGTTACTTCTCCATATTCCATCCTTTAACCTCCTTCAGGTTGTGATAAATATTTCGATTAAATGGATTTTGTTGGAACTTTTTTTAAAATCATGTCTATCCTGTTTATCCTGTCAAATATTTTTAGCGGACTTTTTCCTCATGCCTTATTAGCGGTTTGAAGATCTCTACTGCAATGTCCTTAAATTCCGAATCGATTGGATCCGTATCGCCAAAGCAGAGTTCATAATAGGCATCCTCGCACTCACTCCAATGATATTCATCACCAAAATACATCCGGCGAGCCTTGTGTGTGGCATCAACATCCTGCCTTCCCTTGCCTAAAAGGACGTGAGCATATTCCCACGCGCTTTCAGGAAAATAATGGATTGTCCGCATAAGTCCATTCCAGTATATTTTTAAAAGATCGCTCAAGATCTTCTCCGCACATTCCACCTGCGAGTATTCCAAGACTGTCCACTCATATTGCTTATCCTTTTTACTAAGACCTATGAGTTTGCTTTTCTCTGAATGATCGGACCCGATGCAATTGAGCAAAAGATGGCTAATCCATACCCGCAGACGATCTTTGGCCTTAAGTCTTGCGTACCGGTATTGAACCAGCCCTTGTTCATAGAAAGCATCTATCTTCCCGGTAAGCCTGAAATCCGATATCACAACATCTACATCTACCGGCTCAAGTTTTGGTTTTAGAACATACGGTCTAGTCTTTTCGACAAAACGGTTTATATCTTGACAGATATTATCATACAGGCATACTCCAACGGCCCCGTGTGGAAGTAATCCGGACGCTTTTTTAATAGAAAACAAACCCTTAATTTTTTCCCCGGACAAGCATTTTTCTACAAGAGCTTGTTCAAGTGTGTATTTTTCAAGCGACGCTATCTCGAAATGTTCCTGATCTTCCAGGGCTGATTCCCTTTCCTCAAGATAGATGCCAAGACGCCTATTAAGAAGAAACCTTGCTCCATTATTAAAAAAACTGCATAGCTGCTTCAGATCAACGGTTTTCCACTCATCTCCAGGCTCATTAAGACCAGTTGAGATAAATGGCAATATCTCTTTAGTCTCTCCGATGGACCGGGCCGCCTGATAGTTCATTTTCGAATAGCTAAAAAGTTTGGACCCAGGCCTGAAATACTCTGAACTAAAGGTCTGAAGGCGGTGTTTCGTAAAGATCTTTTCTAAAATATTTTCATCATAGCCTTTAAATCTTTCTTCCACATAGTCTATAAGCTCACTTACCAGAACAGAAGGCGGAACTATGCTATTGTCCTTAATGCTTTGACCCACATAGCTGATGTAGAGCCTTTGCCTGGCCGAAAGTATTGACTCCAGAAATAGATACCTGTCATCACGACGGCTGGAACGATCTCCAGGTCTAGGATGTTTTGCCATGAGATCAAAACCTATTGGTTTCGACTGCCTCGGATAGATATCTCCATTCATCCCAACAAGACAGATAACCCTAAAGGGAATACTCCGCATGGGCAACATAGCGCAAAATGTTATTCCACCATCGATAAAGCCAAAACCGAAACCCTTTTCCTTAAGACAACGGCCAAGGTGCCACCTAATTACGGAAACGTCAATCTGTTCGTCAAATACCGATTCTTCGCTAACAATAACATCCCCTAGATCCGCTAGAGTTCTTTTAAGTAGTTGCCATTCACTTTCTCTCTTTTCGTCTAAGAAAAACAACCCCTCAGCAAACCTTATCAATAGCTCGGACCATTCTTCAACTCTTCGCTTTTGCTCAAAGGATAAAACATAATCAAAAAGCGTGTGGCAAAACGCAAGGAACCGTCCCAGCGCCACTGCCTCGCCGCCTTCCACATAATCGTAGGGGAGGATACCGCCGAAGAGTTTTCTATCGTATCCCGGCATAGCATAACCGAGAACAAGCCGATCTAAACCTGCCTTCCAGGTGTTTTCACTCAACGCCGGCAGATCAAGCCTTCTGCGAGATTGCTCATCGATTCCCCACCTAATCCCTGTCTCCTGTATCCATCTTCGGACAAGCACAAGATCGCCCTCTGAAAAACCGAATCTTTCATAGACAGGCCTTGATTCCAGAATAGCCATAACCTCAGAAGCACTAAATCGACTTTTGCAAAGGTCCAGCGCATCCAGGAAGGTATCAATCATCCGGCTTTCCAGCCTCGCGCTCCTATCTGCGATGGTAAATGGAAATCTCATGCACTCATCTTCCGGCACACCAAATACGGCCTGAATATAGGAAGCATATGTTTCAATGTCCGGCGTCATCACCAATACATCTTTGGGGAGTAAGGAAGGATCTTTTTCGAACATATCAAGGAGCTGGTCATGAAGTACCTCTATTTCCCGCATAGCACTATGACAAGAGTGTATCTTAAACGATGTGTCATTCGCACCCCCAAAAAGGGCATTCCCATCTGTCCCACTATCTCTTTCCCTCAGATTTAAGATGTCTGATTGAAGGCAGGAAAGTATACTTTCTTCACCCAGGTCCTCAAATGCTGTAATCTCTTGGTAATTAAACTCGTTTATCAGATTAAAAAAATCTCTTCCCAGCGCTCCCATGGACGCCAGGAGATTGTTTCCTCTTTCCATATGAAGGTCCGTATATGCTATATCTTCCGAACGCTCACGGTCTATTGTCTTTTTCATCTCCCAGTCGGAAACAATATCCGCCCAGTACTCTCTGCACGGATTCATAAGAAAGAAGTTCACCTCTATAAATTGTGATATTCCGGCAAGTATCTCAATATGAAAGTGAGGGAGAGCGGAAATCCCAAACACACAAACCCTTTCCGGAAAGTCATCGATATCAACGGCAAGGTTTTTAGCTGCCGCTATAAAAGTCTCCCCCAGCGCTGCACGATGCCGCAGCTCTGATCCACGGACCAACTCCCTCCACAGCACAGCCTGCCAGTGATCCTCTTTGCCTCTTTCCCAAGCAAGAATCATCTCTGGACGAAAAAGGAGATACTGATCGAAGAGATTTGAAATACGTTCAGAAAGCTGAAATCGCTTCAAGTCTTCGCCACGATCGCCAAGATAGTTTTTTAGACCCTCAAAACCCGGTCTTGTTAGCAAAGAAGGAAGAACCTTCATGATCTTCCAGGTCATCTTCTTGGGATCGAAAGGTTGGTCCTCGGGAAGATCTTTAATAACCTTCTTAAAGATCTCGTAAACGAAGGAATTGGGAAATGGAAATCTCGCATTTGCACAAATACCGTTTGCCCCGGCAAGCTCCATTGAGACCCAACGTTCCATGCCCTTACTCTGTACTACAATGATCTCTTCATCAAAGGGACGACTCAAAGGAGTCCTGATTTTTTCCGCCAGCATGTCGGCCAGAATCTCCAGGCGGTTACTTGTATAGAGAGTTAAGTTAGTCACATTACGACCTATAAAATCCCCAGAATCTTTTCCCAGATAGAATCAACCCAATCGAGGTGTTCCGGTTTCATAAGACATGAACGAAGACAGGTAACACGGGCTTGATCCCACTTGATATGTGGCCAGGTATTGGCCAACAATGACTCGGGCAGATCGGCAATCGCCAGGTGAATATCTTCTTTTTCAAGCTCACTAAAGATTTTCCTGGAAAGCCTTGAAATCTCAGATGCACTCTCTTCCGATGGCGCCCAAACAACAATATCCAACTCGGGTGCAAAGGGTATCATAAAACGCGAATCTGAGGAGATCTTCTCGAAAAGCCTCACTGCCGCTCGCCTTGATTTCTCCAGGCCTTCAGCAAATTCTCCTTGACGAGACAATGGCATAAACCGAAGTGTTGCCCATAGGGCAACAGCCGATGCCCCTGCCCTGGAACACTCTAAACTGATCTCACCCAAATGAAGCTCCTTTGAACTGAAGTAGGTATACGGCGAATCGTGTTTGTAGAGTGCGCCAACAGATGGATCCTTAAACAGGATACAACCACAGCCATAAGGTTGAAGACCATGCTTGTGGGGATCAATAGCAATGGAATCTGCCCCGCCAAGACAATCAAAGGCCTTCTTTGTCTCAGTATCAAGATTATCAGCGAGAACAAAATAGCCCCCGTAAGCTGCATCGACATGGATGCGAAAACCATACTTGGCCTGAAGCTTTATGATATCTGATAGAGGGTCAACTGAACCGGTCGCCGTTGTTCCAATGGTAGCAACCACGGTGCCAACCTCTTCACGCCTAAGCATTCCTTCAAGCGCTTTCATATCCATCCTTGCCTGCCTGTCACATGCAACAGACTTAAAAGAAAGTCCCAACACCTCCGTAATACGCCGATGCGTGAAGTGAGCTTGCTCGGAAGCTAGAATCTTTTTGCCGGGCCTGAGCCGCCCGGATACCCACAGGGCTTCCATGTTTGCCATGGTCCCGCCTCCGCACAGGTGCCCTAAATAGGTGCGCCATCCGAACATCTCGGCAATTTGAGAAACCGCCTCCTTTTCCATTTGAGAGCTCGCCCTGCCACCATCAAGCGCATGATTATTCGGATTGATCCACAGGCTCAAGGCATAGGCCAGTCTGGCCACGGGATGCGGTGGCTTTAACATCTGGCCGGCGTAATAAGGGTGAAAATATGGAAAATTATCCTGCATCCGCTCGGCCACTTCTAAAATAACGTTGCGCATTCGATCAAGGTCCGAACCTTGCGATATCTCCGGAAGATCACTAAAACCGTCCTCAAGCCGTTCAATGGCTTCGGATAACAGCTTGAGGCTTTGCCTTTCTAATCTCATTTTTGTAATCCTTTGAGGGTTCCAGGGGTCTAGGGGTCAGGGATGCAAGTGAAATGCTTAACTACTCGACTCCTTGACTCCTTGAATCCTTGGACCCTCGCATCTTTTTAAGGTGAAAGCCGTAATCCCGGACCTCTTTCTCCCAACTAATCGGGAGAAAAATCATATTATACATTAAGATAAATATTTTCGAAAAGCAATACGCACAAAAATGGCCGCGAGGTCTTCTACCTCTGCGGCCTTTTCTGTTCTACAAAGAAGCCTGTATGCAAAGACTTGTCACATCATCTAAGCCTCTTTTCCGCCTCACTGCGCCCCGGAAATTGCTCTTCGCCTTTCGTCGCCTCCTCCAGGTACCTGCGACCCTCGGCCTCACTTCCCAGCGCAAGATAAACCATACCTAGATGATAGCTTATAATAGAACGTCTTCCCGTCATATCCGCAACGCCGGCGAGCAAGTCCCTTGCCCTCTCAAAGTCCTCCTTACGGTAGTAAATCCATGCGGCTGTATCCACGATGTCAGGATTATCCTTGTGCTTTTCCAGTAATGGCCCAACGAGTCTTTCCGCCCTGACAAGATTTTCCTTCGTTGGTTCATGCTCGGCATAAAAAAAGGCCAGGTTGTTGGCTGCTGCCGATGACTTTGGGTTTTTCTCCAAAACCTCTTCGTAGAGTCTTTTAGCCTTGCTAAATTCTCCCTTTTTTTCCAGAAGTGATGCAATTAGCATGGTAACGCCAAGGTTGTTGGGGTTTTGTTTTCTTACCTTCTCATATTTTGCTATTGCGGCATCTATGGAGCCTTGAAGTTGTTCAAGCCGAGCAAGATTAAACAGTGCGTTGGAACTTGTCGGCTCTATTTCGAGGGCCTCTTCAAAGCTCTTGCGGGCTTTCTCATAGTCTTTGTCGATACCATAAAGCGTTCCGAGCAAGACATGATATTCTGCATTTTTGGGCCTCATTTCCATTTGCTCTTTGCACCTGGCTAATGCCTTATCCAAGGCCTTATCCTTTACCAGCATACCAACCAATCGATTGAGTGCGGGGACAAAATCAGGATCAATCTCTAAGGCTTTTTCGAAAAGGGATACTGCTTCATGAGATTTATTTTCTATAAGTTTGACTACTCCGTTTTTATAGTTGGCCTGTACGGAATCCGGCTCAAGCGCCAACAGCTTACCGAAATGCCTCCGCGCGCCTTCCAGGTCTTTATCTGCAAGGCAGATATCACCCATGGCTATTAAGGCCTTCGTGTTATCGGGATCTTTTTCAATAATCTTTTCCAATTGCTCTTTTGCCAAGCCTGTTTTACCCTTCATCCTGTAGATATCAGTCAAGGCATACCGAGCTTCCATGACTTCCGGGTTAATCTCAAGGACCCTTTTATACGTATCTTCGGCAAGTCCTATATCATTATTTGCAAAATGGGCCTTGGCCAGTTTTAAGGAAACAAGGATATTCCTTGGTTCCTCGCCAAGAACAGCACGATACTCCGATACAGCTCCGGCAAAGTCTTTTCGGATAGCCAATATGCTACCCTTCAGCGTATGAGCTTTCACATCCTTGGCATTTTCATCTAAGACCTCATCTACCAGCTTGGAGGCTCTATCTAAGTCTTTTTCACTAAAATAGATGCTTGCCATGGCAAGTTTTGCCTTCAAAAAATCCGGCCCGGTACGAATACTTTTTATAAAGCCCTTTAGAAGTTCTAGGGCATTATCCTTTGCACCTAGCTCAACATAATTTCCGGCCAGCATCTCGTAGGCACGGTATTGTTCGGGCATATCCTCAATGGCCTTTTTAAGTACAGTCACTAAGGCATCATTATTTTTCTTTTCCTTATAGAACTGGGCCAGATAAAAGCGCGGTTCAAGCTTATCAGGACTTGAGGCCACTAAATCCTTAAGGATCTTTTCCGCCTCATCACTTCTTTGCGTGCGAGCATAAAACCTGGCCAACAAGAGCTTGGCCTCATCGCTTTCCGGTGCATGCTCAATAAGATTCTTGTACTGCCTTTCGGCCGCGGAAAGGTCGTTTTCCCTTTCGAATAGCTGAATCAGCATAAGCCGAGCGGACTTGTTCTCTTCATCCCTTGACAAAAGCCCTTGAAGTGCTTTTTTCGCCCCCTGTTTGTTCCCCTGTTTTAATCTAAGGTCGGCCAAAAGAATATAGGCTTCTGTCGTATCAGGGCTCCTTTCAATAAGCGGATTAAGTATATCCTCTGCCTCCTTGAAGCCATTTTCCTGCATTAAGCAGCTTGCCCGCAGCAAAAGGCCCTTCTGGTTTTCCGGGTCCTTTGCCAGGACAAGATCCGCCTTTTCCTTGGCCTTTTCTTTTTCCTTGCCTATCAGAAAGATCCTGCCAAGGAGCGCCTGTGCATCCAAAAGATCGGGGTCCAAATCGACTGCCTTTGAAAGAAAACCATAGGTCTTTTTCAGATTCTTCTCTTTTAGCTCTACCATACCCAGCATGTAATAACCTTTGGCAAAGTTTGGATCTATCTGGAGACTATTCTTAAATTCCAATCTAGCCTTTACGTAATCACCCGCCTCATAAAGGGCCTTGCCCTTGTTAAAGAACTTCATCCTCTTTTCTTCAGGGCCACCGCAGGCAACAAACGTTGCTGCCACGCATAGGGCAATGAGTACTGTAGCAAATCTTTTAAATCTCATGCGCTCAATCCCTCCAATCGTTCTAAAATCAATTGTCCAGATATACCGCTTTTCACAACATACCAACTTAGCCAATCTTTCTTACATCAAATTAATCCCCTTACAGCAACAACTTGCCATAAATTACCCAAAACAGCCTTGAGCTGAATTGGGTAAAA
>CAYSBQ010000035.1:5532-19754 GCA_964429315.1 uncultured Desulfobacterales bacterium | reverse complement strand
GCATATCCACAGTATCGTTACCCAACAGGGACTTTGATCTTTCCACCTGTTCGTTATTCACATGTTTCTCCTTATCAAATTGCGGTTTGCTCAACCCCCGACAAAAACCCCGTTAGCCCCTGAATCTCTTGGACTCTCGCACCAAAAGACCCTGCATTTAAAAAGAACATACGTCCATGAGACAATAACGGAAAGGAAACAAAGGAAGGGGATAAAAGAGAGTAACAATCTCAGATTATCTGCGTCTCAATATATTTGTGTTGTCCTTATATCATCTCTAATTATTTGAATAGAGATATTACGCACATTCATTTAGAGTTGTCAAAGGTTTTTTTCTTTTTTGTGTTAGCATAGCAAAAATGTCCCCTCTAGCTGCCATGTTAAAATGTTACGGCTGAGGCGGCGGGCTTGTGGGGTTAGGCCCAAAAGGAAGCCAGGGCCAGGCGACACTACAAGAGGCGGCTGCGTAAGGCCCAGGAAGGCATGATGGTGCTTTGGGATGGGAGCCCACACAGATGGTTTGGTGACGATCGAGCGGCTTATTGTCTGATGGCAGCCATAGATGATGCTACGGGCAAAGTGCCGGAGGCGTTTTTCATCGAATACGAAGGGTCTTTTGCGTATCTGAAGCTTTTAGAGACTATCGTAGCTAATCACGGAATCCCGGGCTCTATTTACAAGGCACATCCAATGAAACATTGGTCAGCATGGCTTCTGCATAAACATCAAAAAAGGGGACATATTGACTTTGCTTAAAAAGGATTTTTTTCTTTTTTCCAATGCCACCAGCACTAGACGCCAACTATTTAATAGTATTGGTAGCTTAGATTTTAGAAGCTACCCCACTTCCAGATCTTGAATATCCAACATACCGGTAAGCACATTAAGGCTTTCTACAACATTAGTAATTTCATCCCGAGAAAGTTTTTTAAGGCCCGCTACAATCTTATGGTGTAGAGGCGGAGGGGCTTTTTCAACAAGCTTTCCGCCAGCCTCGGTCAGCTCAATAGTAATCACACGGCGATCTGAAGATTTCCGAACCCTTGTCACAAGCCCCTTTTGTTCTAGGCGGTCGATAACGCCGGTAACCGTACTTGACTTTACGACAATGAGCTTGGCGATCTGTGATGGGGACAATGACCCGTTTTCGTAAAGGGCAACGAGGCAATTGAGCTGTGGAGCGCTTACTTGATATTCCCTGTTGAGTTCCTTTGTGTAAAGGTCATTAGCCTGAATCAGTCTGCGGATTTGGTAAATAATCTCCTTAATCCTGTCTCCCGGTACAACATTGGGAACAAGCTCATTTTGTGAATCGATTTTAACACCATTTAACATTGCAATTTCCAACCCGAACAAATTCAATAACAATATTTTGAGCAATGGGATCTCGTACTATAAGCAAACTCTCATGGCAAGATGTTTTTCTAGGAACTTTCCCTCAGAAAGAAAAAAAGCCTGATTCTGTCCGCAAAAGCGAACAAATCCAGGCCATTAAAAACCTAGGCACACTCCCAGGCTAAATATAGAAACCTTGTCTACGCAAGCAGGTCAATCACCGTTTTCGTCATTTCGTCCCAGGTCATTATCGTCTGAAGATTGGCATTATAGCCGTGATGGGCCGTAATAAGATTTACGACCTCTTCCTCCAAAGCCACATTGGAGGTTTCTCGAGTCTCCCCACTGCCATCGTCAGCACTCACAATTGTACCAGGTGTCTCAATTTGGCTTATTGTTACTTTGACACCTGAAGGCTGACCTTCTTCAAGCACAGCCCGGCTCTTTTTAAAGCCGTCCGTGTTCATATTGGCAACATTATTGGCCGTAACCTCGGTCTTTTGTCCGAAGGCCTTTAGGCCTGAAATGGCTGCCTTGGCTGGACCTATCATAATACCCCCCTTTAGTAACGCTGATTAATTGCCTGGAAGAAAAAGCCTCCATACCTATGATTCAAGTCAGTTCCTATTCGCCCCATCTGGAAATCCTTGATTTCTAGATTGTTTCCATCCATAAATGGCCCTTTTTTCTCTGAGCGGCGTTCTCCGCGGGTTTTGCGCCTACGGCTTGAGAACAGTACGCCTGCGACGTACGAAAAGTACGTCTCGTCGTAAACCCTTGTGCGGCCTTGCTCAGACAAAAAATTGCTCATTTATGAATTGGAAACTCACGCTAGTGCCTATTCGGTTAAAAACATTTATGGACAGGCACTAGATTGGAAACTAGCCTAGAAGATCAACAATATGCCCCCCTCTTGGATCGGAACCCAGCATATCCTGTGAACAGGATTTCCCCTGCGAATTGGACTCTTCGAGCATATTTTCAGGTTTGTCCGAGGGATTAATTTTTCCTTCGACAACATCCTTTGTTGCCTCCTGTGGTAGTTCGATCTGCCCCTGAACTGCATGTAGATTGCCTTGATTTGCATTTGTAAGAGTTACCATACCTTCAATCATTGTTCTCCTCCTCATATAAAACTACGATGTTTCTACCGGCAAAAGAAAAAACCCATCCTCTTTAGCGAAGAATGGGCTTTGTCACAAAATTTGTCCGATGGTCGGGCAACCCCGCTATCCCATTTTTGACGGGATCGGAGGCTTTGCGTCCCACTCTCGCGAGAGGTTTGCCTTTTACTAAACCTTTACTGCTGGTATTTCTTATCGGCAGGAAAGAGAAAAAACTGCAGTTTTTTTTGAATTATTTGTGGCAGGATTCTTGCATTTGCCTAAACAACAGAATTAGGAACTTACGTCGAAGTGCATATAAACCACACAAGGAGTAGCTAATGGCCGGAAAACGACGAAGGCCGAAAGAACGACGAAGACACGAGAGGTTCAAGGTCCAAGAAGATACCTTCGCCATGGTTACACCTCTTTCCGCCAGACGTGGAGAGATTTTAGATGTAAGTAAGGGAGGACTTGCCTTACATTATGTCCCTGGTAAAAAAAGAACAAAAATATCTATTGAAATAGACTTGTTCTTGCATATATTCTCAAGAGATATTAGCTTCTGCCTACTCAGGCTGCCAATAAGGGCTATTTCGGATGTCCAAACAGAAGACGAGGTGGCATACGAAGGCAAACAGCGGCGAAGTGTGGAATTTGGCGACTTATCACAAAGTCAAGCAAATCAACTGAAATACTTTATTGATAATTACACTATTAAACTGGAGGCTGGTAGAACTTGATTCCTGAGTTTAGGGGAGGTAGTTGTTCATGAAGATCAAAGGTGGCAATGAAGTTGCCAATTACATTAGCAATCGGGCCTTGGCGGAGATCGGTAAACCTATCGAAAAACATCCCTTGCCCAAAGACGACTTGCGGAAGAATACAGGAACCACGGTTGTCAACCTTTCACAAACATCAAAGGAAGTCCTAAAAGCTCAACAAGTCATACAATCCACGACAAACGTTCGTACAGAGAAGGTCCAAGCCATCAAAGAAAGGATTGAGGGAGGAAACTATCGGATCGACCCTGACAAAATAGCGGACAAGATAGTCAAATCTTTACCCTAACTTGCCTTTACCAGCCTAGCATCTATACACGAACCATCAAGAAACGGTATCAAATCCACCTGTCTCCCGCTTGATGATATCTTCTAATCTGAAAGACCCTTTCTGGCCTTTGCCTTTTCAATAAGTTCAACCAGTGTCGTCATCTTGTCCTTTGCTCCTTGATTGAAACACCGATCCCATTGTTTTTGGGTGAACCTGCCTCTGAGATAATCCTCGACAGGGAACTGGCTTTGCCAGCAAAGGATTACTCGTGGGCAAGGAAGGTTACCTTCCTCCTTCTGGCAGTAGGAAAAAGTGACCTCCCCTCCTAATTTTGGACATCTTATCTCTAAATGGTCATACATTCCATCATCACGGCTTTGGGAAACCCTCTATTGATTTCAGGGCCCTGGCAACCTCCTCTTCGGACATATCATATTGCACAAGCTTGCCTGAAAGATAGGCATCATAGGCGGCAAGGTCTACCAAACCGTGGCCACTCCAGTTAAACAAGATCACCTTTTCTTTGCCCTCTTCCTTGGCAATATTCGCCTCATGAATAACTGCCGCAATGGCATGGTTGGTTTCAGGAGCCGGAATAAATCCCTCGCTACGAGCCCATTTAACACCAGCGTCAAAGGTTTGTAACTGATCGTAGGCACGGACTTCCACGATCTGCTCCTTAACCAAGTGACTGACAATGGGAGCCATGCCATGATACCTCAAGCCCCCCGCATGGATCGGCGCAGGCACAAAATCGTGGCCAAGTGTATACATAGCCAATAGCGGGGTCGTCTGAGCGGTATCACCAAAATCGTAAGCAAAGGGACCTCGAGTCATGGTCGGGCAGGACGTAGGCTCTGCTGCTACAATGGAAACATTTTTGCCATGAATCTTGTCCCGAACGAAAGGCAGGCAGAGCCCTGCAAAATTGCTCCCGCCTCCTACACAACCCAATACCACGTCCGGATATACGCCAAGCTTTTTAAACTGTTTTTGCGCTTCCAATCCAATGATTGTCTGATGCAACAATACATGGTTTAAGACACTGCCCAGAGAATAACGGGCATCAGGATCACCAACAGCATCTTCAATAGCTTCGCTAATGGCTATGCCTAGACTACCAGGGGAATCCGGGGTTTCTGCCAGGATCTTCCTGCCTGCCTGCGTTTGGTCGCTAGGGCTCGGGATACAGTTAGCGCCCCATACCTTCATCATCAACCCCCTGAAAGGCTTCTGCTCATAGCTGACCTTGACCATAAACACCCTGCATTCAAGACCAAACATCTGGCATGCCATACTTAGCGCACTACCCCATTGACCTGCACCGGTTTCCGTAGAAAGGCGCTTTATGCCAAAGGCCTTGTTGTAGTAAGCTTGGGCGACTGCCGTATTAGGTTTGTGAGACCCTGGAGGACTTACACCCTCGTTTTTGTAATAGATCTTCACCGGAGCATCGAGTATCTTCTCGAATCTTCGGGCGCGGCAAAGCGGAGTCGGACGCCACAACGTATAAATATCCAAGACCTCTTCCGGGATGTTTATCCAACGTTCCACACTCACTTCTTGTTCAATCAAATTCATCGGAAATACGGGCGCTAAGTCATCAGGTCCAACCGGCTTCCCAGTACCGGGATGAAGAGGCGGACTCATGGGGGTGGGCATATCAGCCAGGATATTATACCATTGTCTGGGTATCTCACTTTCATTCAAAAGCACCTTCGTTTTTTTCATAGCCTTTTCTCCTTTAAACTATTAAAAAAGCCACAAGTAAAAACTCATGGCTTTTTGTCATCAACAGCCATGGGTAGGTTTTCTTGCCCACGGCTCATTTCCATCCTGTTGGAATAAAGCGCATGTGGGCAGGCTAGAATATTACCTGCCACAGCACATATAAGATCTTTTGTACAACATTGGATTTCATGAAAATACCTTATATTACACAGGCATGAGGTTTCATAGCAAACGAAGATGAGCATGTCAAGATCTAAAGCATTGCCACTTCACTTTATCCATTTTACAAAACAACTCCGTTTTGGTAGAAATGCGGTAAATCACTTTGGAATTTTAGGAGGATCAGCAATTGTGTTCTGTATACACAAAATCGAAGTCTAAATGGGGGGTGTGGTTTTATTGCCTTGCAACATTTCTTATTGTTATAACGGCTTGCGCACCCTCAGCCTTATATAAAAAGAAGAAACCCTCGCCATCTCCTGAAACTGTCCGAGCAATGAAACGTTTTGAGATGGCTAAAGACCTCTTTGGGAATCAGGCCTACCAAAAAGCACTGTCCATATATCAAGAGTATCTTAAAAACTCGCCAAAGGGCGCCCTGGCAGATACGGCGTTAATAGAAACAGGATTGATATATATGGCCACAGGAGACTATTTGCAAGCGCGAAAGACCTTCCAAAACGTACTCTCTAATTTCAAGCACAGCCCCTTTCTAGAAGATGCTAGGTTTAATATGATCCTCACATATTATAGAGATGAAGACTACGAATCAGCCATCCGGTATGCAGGCTCTGCGCTGAAGCTTGCCAAGACTCGCAACCAGAGTTTTCGCATATACAATCTCTTAGGTTATGCCCATAATGCCGCCAAAGGATTCAAAGATGCAGTCATTAGCTACATGGACGCCTATAGACTTAGTCCTCCTGAAAAACAGCCAGAGATTTTAAGTAAAGTCAAAGGGATCATTCCCTTTCTGAAAGAACCGGAGTTGAAATCACTTATAGGTATGTTTGGCAGCCGAGCCCCTGGCGGCTACTTACGTCTCCAGCTGGCAAGAGAATATGCCTCACGTGAACTCATTAAACCGGCCTTGAAAGTCCTTTCCGAATTTTTCAGTCTATTTCCCGACCACGCGGAGACCAAAGCAGCAGTTGACTTAACCGAAGAAATAAAATCAAGATCTCTGGTAGATCGCTTTCTGGTTGGTTGCATCCTCCCCTTAAGCGGACCCTATGAGGCCTTCGGACAACGTGCTTTGACCGGCATTGAACTGGCCATAAACTTATTTAACGCCCAATCACACACGCACCCTATTCAACTGGTGGTCAAAGATTCACAAGCCAATCCAAAGGTAGCCATCGAAGCCCTTGAGAACCTAACGCTTGAACGTGGGGTAATAGGGGTTATCGGGCCAATGATCACCTCGGAATCAGTGGCCATAAGGGCACAATCCCTAAAAGTCCCTATCATAACCCTTACCCAGAAGCCAAAGATCACGACTATTGGCGACTACGTGTTTCGAGATTTCTTGACACTCTTTTCCCAAGTTCGGACTATTGTCGATTATGCAGTCAATGATTTGGGGATTAAAAAGTTTGCTGTTCTCTATCCTAATGAACCTTACGGATTCTCTCTTATGAATCAGTTCTGGGACGAACTGATTGGACACGATGTTGAGATGGTAGGAGTCGAGTCATATTCGCCCACACAAACCGATTTTAGCAACGAAATCAAAAAGCTGGTAGGCCTGTATTATCCTAGACCCGAAAAACTGCAGGAAGAGAAAGAAACCGACCAGACAGAAACTTGGGAAACATTTTTTGCCTATGAAGTGGATCGGTTTACACAGTCTCAGTTAAAACAATTTTATCAGCTTCCCGATGGCTCAATTCCCGACCAAAAGAAACCGGAGGAACAACCCCAACCAATCATCGATTTCCAAGCTATCTTTATCCCAGACAGTTGCAGCAAAGTGGGCCTCATTACACCCCAGTTAATGTATCACGGCATAGAAGATATGATTCTTCTTGGGACCAACCTGTGGCATTCCAACAAACTTATCGAGATGGCTCAAGGCTATGTCCAAGGCGCTATCATGCCGGAGGGCTTCTTTGTAAACAGTCCTTTACCAAAGGTTGTGGATTTTGTTGAAAACTATACGAATATATTTGGAAGCGCACCTGGATATCTGGAAGCTCAAGCGTATGATGCAGCCCAGATCCTCTTTGAGGCAATCAACACCCCCGGGGTTCGATCCCGGCGAACGTTGAGGATGGCTCTAATGGAGATCAATGATTTTCCTGGAGTCACCGGTATTACCTCATTTGACGAAACCGGTGAAGCCCGGAAAGATGCCTACCTTCTCAGAATAGAAGGCAACCATTTCATTCAGATAAGGCCTTAGAATCCATAAAACTAGTTTCCAGTATGCCCAAAACCACCGTCATCACGCTGGGTTTCATCAAGGGTATCTACTAGTTCAAGCTGTGCCTGGTATACCCTTTGAATAACTAGCTGGGCAATCCTGTCTCCCCGGCAAACGGTATAAGGCTTGTCGCCAAGGTTTATAAGCGCAATCTTTATTTCACCTCTATAATCGGCATCTATTGTTCCCGGACTGTTGATAATACCAATACCGTGCTTTGATGCCAAACCGCTTCTGGGACGAACCTGGGCCTCAAATCCCACAGGGAGGGAAATAGCAATCCCAGTCGGAATAACCCCGATAGCACCCACTTCAAGGAGTTGTTCTGCTTCAACACTACAACACACATCCATCCCTGAACAGTTGGAAGTCATGTAACGGGGTATTGGAATATCGGAGTCGATTTCCGGACGGAGCCGGCGGATACGAATTATGGGAACGATTGATTTTGCTGAATAAGGCACTGGCCAAACGTCTCGGAAATTCTACAACTTAATGAAAATGTTTCAAGTCGCCACGAAAGGTACTGATGGAAGGTCACAAGCTGAGTATGTTCTCATAAGAGGCCTTTTCATCCACTGGCCCAAGGAGTGTCAAGGCCGCAAATTCATCCCGGAAGATATCGCCGGCAAGTTTTTCAATATCTTCGGCTGTAACACTTTCTATCTTCTCTTCCACCTCTTTCAAGGAAATATAGCGGCCAAAGTTCATCTCGTTTTGCGCAATATGAACCATTTGATTTTCGGTACTTTCAGCACCGAGGTACAAACCACCTTTTAGATATTGTTTTGCATTTATGAGTTCAGAGCTGTCAATGGCCTCTTCCTTGACCCTAATCATCTCTTTGACAATAATGTTTAAGACCTCATCTGTCTTGGAGTTATCTACTCCAACATAAACACCCCATCTCCCAACATCGGAATATGGGGAAAGATATGAATAGACAGCATATGCAAGACCGCGGCGCTCACGAATCTCTTGAAAGAGTCGAGAACTCATATTTCCTCCCAAGACAACATTCAAGACAGCGCCACTATATCGTCTCGGATCCGTGACACCCACCCCTTTGATCCCAAGACAAATGTGGACCTGCTCCAGGCTCTTCGGGTAAACCTTAATGGCCCGATTCATGGCAGGCTCGATGCGATGCGGAAAATCGTTGTGCCTCCTCACTACTTCAAAGGCATGGGCAGTAAGTCCCACAAAGGATTCATGTTCTATATTTCCGGCTGCAGCAACAACAATACGTTCCGGTTGGTAGGCCCGTTTGAAAAATTCCTTGATAGTTGAAGAATTAAAAGAGGTTACCGTTTCAGGATTTCCCAGTATGGAACGACCCAAGGAATGGTTTCCCCAAGCAGATTGTGCCGAAAGCATATGGACATGCTCGTCCGGGGTATCCTCTAACATACGAATCTCCTGAAGAATAACCTGGCGTTCTCTATCAAGTTCATGAGGATCAAAAACAGAGTTTAAAAAAATGTCGGACAGAAGATCGACCATCGTATCCAAACAGGTGTCCATAACCTTTGCATGATAACAGGTGTTCTCCTTGCTGGTAAATGCATTGCATTGGCCGCCAATCGCATCAAATTCCTTTGCAATCTCAACGGCCGTTCGCTTATCAGTACCCTTGAAGATCATATGCTCGATGAAATGGCAAATACCACCTTCTTCCAGCTGCTCGTCACGGGCGCCCACGTCAACCCAAACGCCCATCGATATTGAACGGGCATGGGGCACCCTTTTGGTAACGATTCTGATCCCGTTGTCTAGAACCATCTTGTGAAAATTACTGTTCACTTTTTTGGTCCTCCAAGACAGCCTTTCGACTTAGACGGATTTTGCCATCGCGATCTACCTCCAGAACTTTGACCTTAACCTTATCACCTTCTTTTAACACATCCGTCACCTTGGCAACACGTTTTGAGTCGAGTTGGGAGATGTGTACTAATCCATCCGTGCCTGGAAATATCTCAACAAAGGCCCCAAAATCCATAATCTTGCGAACTGTTCCCTCATAAATAGCCCCAACCTTAGCCTCCTGGACGATAGCCTCTATCATCTTTAGGGCCTTTTCCGCCTCTTCCTGGTTGTCACCGACTATCTTGATAAGCCCGTCCTCTTCTATATCTACCTTTGTCCCAGTCTCCGCCTGAATAAATCTAACCACCTTTCCGCCTGGTCCGATAATATCTCGGATCTTATCCGGGTTTATCTGTATACTGATAATCTTTGGCGCATAAGGGGAAATCTCCGGCCTAGGCTTCTGAATAGTCTTTTCCATTGTGTCCAGAATAAAGAGACGGCCTCTTCGTGCCTGCTCAAGCGCCTGCTCCATAATTGATGCTGTTAAACCATGTATTTTTATGTCCATTTGAAGTGCGGTAATCCCATCCCGCGTACCTGCCACTTTAAAGTCCATGTCCCCCATATGATCTTCATCACCTAGGATATCAGAGAGTATGAAGACTGAATCTTTCTCTTTGACAAGCCCCATAGCAATCCCAGCCACTGGAGCGCTAATGGGAACCCCTGCATCCATGAGGGCAAGACTGCCGGCACATACCGTAGCCATAGACGAAGAACCGTTCGACTCCAGGATTTCTGAAACAATACGAATAGTATAGTCAAACTCTTCTTTGCTTGGCAGAACTTTTTCAACAGCCCTAGTAGCAAGCCTGCCATGACCAATGTCCCGGCGACTAGGCCCCCCTAACCGCCTTACTTCCCCGACACAAAAAGCAGGAAAGTTGTAATGAAGCATAAAAGGACTAAACTCATAACCGTTCAGGGTTTCGATCCTTTGTTCATCTCTTGCAGAACCGAGTGTCACAACCCCGAGTGCCTGGGTCTCCCCCCGTGTAAAAAGGGCAGAACCATGGGTGCGAGGCAACAGACCGACCTCGCATTGAATGGGACGGATTTCGTCAAAGCTGCGCCCATCAATCCTGCTGCCATGAGAAATAATAAGATCACGAATAACGCGCCGCTCGATACCATGCAATATATCACAAACCTCACCACGGCGATCCACATAGTCTTGGCCAAGCTTCTCCAATACCTCGGCCTTGACGTCAGTCAACGCATCCTGACGATCGAGCTTTTTGGCAATCCTGACGGCCTTTTCAATAGGTCCGGCCGCCATTTTTTCAACCTGCTCCACAAGCCCTTCATCTATCTCGATTGCAGAAACCGCACGCTTCGGCAAACCAACAGCTTCCTTAAGCTCGACCTGCAAATCTATAAGAGGCTGCAAAGCCTTATGTCCAAAGAAGATAGCATCGAGCATATCCTCTTCTTTTACAAAACGTCCTCCACCTTCTACCATCATAACAGCATCCTTGCTTCCAGCAACAACCAGATTAATGTCACTTTCTTCAAGTTCCTGCCGCGTGGGATTGGCCTTAAAATGTCCATCAATACGACCTACACACACACAGGCAATAGGCCCGGCAAAAGGAATGTCTGATATTTCCAAGGCTGCAGAAGCGCCAACAACAGCCAAGACATCAGGATCATTTTCATTATCTACTGACAGGACCTGAGCAATGACTTGTGTCTCATATCTGTAGCTTTTCGGGAACAGCGGTCTAATAGGCCTGTCTATAAGCCGCGCTGCTAATGTGGCCTTCTCACCAGGTCGCCCGATCTCTCTACGAAAATAGTTTCCCGGAATCCTACCGGCAGCATATCCTTTTTCCTGATATTCAACAGTCAGCGGGACAAAGTCAATCCCCTCTCGTAGCTCATTGGATGCAACAACAGTTACCAGCACACGCGTATCACCATAACTCACCAAAACAGCCCCACCGGCCTGCCTGGCGAGTTTTCCGGTTTCAACACTAAGTGTTTCACTACCCACTTCTCCACTAAAAGATACTTTCATCTTGGTTCTCCTATTACCTACTTTTCACAAACCACTTCAGGTTTGCGATTTATTATAAGTTCGCACCTGCAAGCATAGCAAGCACACATGCGGGCAGTTTGAAGGACTATTTTCTGAGGCCAAGGGCCTCAATAAGCACTCGATAGCGTTTAACGTCCTTGCCTTTAAGATAATTCAGCAACCTTCTTCGCTGTCCCACCAGTTTTAACAATCCTCGTCTGGAATGATGATCCTTTTTATGAATCTTGAAATGCCCGTTCAGATAGTTGATACGGTGAGTCAATAAGGCAATCTGAACCTCAGGCGACCCGGTATCATTATCGTGGAGCTTAAATTGATCGATTAACTCTTTTTTCTCTTCCACGGCTAGAACCACTTTTGAAACCTCCTCTTGTCGTTATTCGTTTTCTGGAAAAACACATATATAGGGAAAAACACCCTTTTCTTCATTAGAATCTAGTATGGCAACTAGGTTCTTATTAACATCAGTCACTTTAACCCATTGAGCCCATGTATCATCATGTGAACCTAACTCTGTTTTTGTTACAGGTCTTCCATGCCGCATCTTTTTTGCCAAGTTGCTACTAACATGAACCTCAGGCATTTCCTTCAAGGCCCTGTTCATAGGGATAAGACAATCGTAAGCTTTTCCTGCTAGGGCACATCGCTCCAACGCCTTTAAAGACATTGCTTCTTCCGATTTGAAACCACCGCTTTCCGTTCGATGTAATTGAACCAAATGACCACCACACCCCAAGGCCTCCCCTAGATCAGCACACAGCGTTCTAACATAGGTCCCATGGCTGCAGGCCACTTCAAAACGCACA
Source organism: uncultured Desulfobacterales bacterium (assembly GCA_964429315.1). Taxonomy (GTDB): domain Bacteria; phylum Desulfobacterota; class Desulfobacteria; order Desulfobacterales. Next base: position 7,391 of record CAYSBQ010000035.1, on the reverse strand, counting down.
AAGGGATGATTGATATCAAGCACTGTAAGAGTGTAGATAGAAATCCGCCTGGCAGGTTTTTGTATAAAGATCCCTTCACGGGCCAGTTTATAAAGGGGCTCTCCATGATGCTTAAGTGCTGAGAAGTACGGTGGTAATTGCTCCGTGGAGCCGACAAATTCTCGGAATACCGACTCTATCTTCGCATTAGTTATGCCCACAGCTGAACTCCTGGAGAGAACTCGCCCCGTAAAATCCTGAGTGTCAGTTCTCACTCCAAGGCACATAACCGCCTCATATCGCTTCTTCCCATATGAGAGAAACTGCGCCAGCTTAGTAGCCCTATTGACACAGCAAACCAATACACCAGTAGCAAAAGGATCAAGTGTGCCAGTGTGACCAACCTTCCTTGCCTTAAGAGCCCTTTTCACCGCACACACCACTCGAGCGGATGTCATCCCTGACGGTTTGTCTACTACAACCATTCCGTTCATCCGTCCATCTCCATCCAATCAGGTTTACTCCTCAAGGCAAGACAACAAAAAGCGGCACAGATATTCAACTGGCCAGCTTGTTTCATCTGATTAGTTTGTCTCATTATGTATGGTCTCAAAGACTTCATTGAGTGCAGCGGCTCGATCAAATGACTCGTCATAAATGAACTTAAGTACGGGCACGTTTCTCAATTCCAAGTGACAACCAAGCTCACGCTTCAAATAACCTACAGCGCTATGAAAGCCGGCGAGAACACTTTCTCTGCGCTCGTCTCCTCCCGCAACACAAAAATATATTCGAGCTGACTGCAAGTTATCGGATATTCTTACTCGAGTGATAGTAACCAACTCCAATCTGGGATCTTTTATCTTTGTCAACAGAAGATCTGACACTTCCCTTTGAACCAAGACACCAACTCTATCTGCCCTCTTGACATTCATCACAGATTAATAATCTCCATGTCATTACCAATGACCTCAGCCAACTGCATGTCCTCAACAAGATTCATAATTTTGTCCAACTTCGAATTTATGACCCGACGATCATTGCCTATAAGCGCCATCCCTATCTCTGCACGCCCAAGACTGTTATTAGCCCCAACCTCAGCTACAGAAACATTGAAGTTGTTCTGAAGTCGCTTCACAATAGCCTTTACCACTTTACGCTTGCCCTTTAAAGAGCTGTTGCCATGAAGCCTTAGAACAACTGTGCCAATACCTACAACCATAATAAACATCCACGCCCAAAGGACGTGATTTCTCACACTAGAATGAACAAGCGCCTAGCTATTCCAAAACAGGTTTTATCTCTTCAACTCTATAGCACTCAATAACATCGCCAACCTTGACATCATTGTACTTCTCAATACTAATCCCACATTCATATCCCCGTTGCACTTCCTTGGCATCATCCTTGAAACGCCGCAGCGCCCCTATTTTCCCATTGTATATTACAACACCATCACGAACCAACCGAATCGGTTCGCCCCGTTCAATCTTACCCTCTGAGACATAAGACCCAGCCACAGTTCCAACCTTGGCAACATTGAATGTCTCCCTAACCTCTGCCCGCCCAACAAGGTGTTCTTTATAGGTTGGCGCCATCAAACCAACGATGGCTTTCTTGATATCATCGACTACATTATAAATCACGTCATAGAATTTGATCTCCACATTGTGCTTACTTGCCAAACCCAGAACCTTCGCATTGGGTCGAACATTAAAACCAAGAACGATAGAATTAGACACCGTTGCCAGCATTACATCTGATTCTGCCATCGCACCGGTAGCAGAATGAATGATGTTAACTTTAACTTCGCTTGATGGCACCTTCTGTATGGATTCAGTCAGGGCCTCAACAGAACCTTGAACATCTGCGCGAATGAT
>CAYSBQ010000035.1:0-5522 GCA_964429315.1 uncultured Desulfobacterales bacterium | reverse complement strand
GATTCAAATCTTTGACAAGCCCGTCCTTCATCTGTTCGTAATATTTCTCCAGTGTCAAGGTACTGCTCTTCGCCAGATCCTTGGCACGCTGCCTTTGAACACGGTGCATACTAACCTGCTTAGCAACCTTTTCATCAGCCACAACAACAAACTCATCACCAGCCATTGGAACCCCGGAAAGCCCTTGAATCTCAACTGCCATGGAAGGTCCCGCATAATTTAACCTATGTCCAAGATCATCGAGCGTAGCACGAATTTTCCCGTAATACGCCCCACAAACGACGGCATCACCTGCTCGCAATGTTCCATCTTGAACCAAAACTGTAGCCACAGGACCTCTCCCCATATCAAGCTTTGCCTCAATAACCCGCCCCCTTGCCTGTTTATTAGGATTAGCCTTTAGCTCAAGGATATCAGCCTGCAGGAGAATCATCTCAAGCAACTCTTCAAGGCCAATTCTTTCTTTGGCTGACAAATTGACAAAAACCGTGTCTCCACCCCACTCTTCCGGATTAAGACCATGCTCTGCTAATTCTCGCTTCACTCGATCCGGATCTGCTTGTGGCTTGTCAATCTTATTCACGGCAGCGAGAATAGGCACACCGGCAACCCTCGCATGATTGATAGCCTCTATAGTCTGCGGCATTACACCATCGTCGGCAGCCACTACCAGAACTACCAAGTCTGTTATATTCGCACCCCTGGCACGCATAGCGGTAAATGCCTCATGCCCGGGCGTGTCAAGGAACACAATCTGCCTATCATCCAAGGTAACGCAGTAGGCCCCAATATGCTGAGTAATACCTCCAGCTTCACCATCAATCACATTTGTCTGGCGAATAGCATCCAACAAAGATGTTTTGCCATGGTCTACATGCCCCATAATGGTCACAACAGGCGGCCTGGACTTTAGTTGGTCCGGCGTATCTTCTTCAACATGGATAACATCTTCTTCTTCGAAAGAGGCTTTTTCGACCTCGTAGTTAAACTCATTGGCAATCACACTGGCAGTCTCAAAATCAATTGCTTGATTTAGGGAGGCCATAACTCCAAGACCCATTAATCCCTTGATCAGATCACTACCCTTCACTCCCATTCGCTTAGCCAAATCAGAGATCACGATAGCATCATCAATTTTGATACGACGCTTGATTGCTTTGGGGGTTGTAATAATTGTCTTTTGACCTTGGATCGCGACCTTGCCCCTGCGCGGTTTTCGACTTTTGCGGCCGGTCGGGGGCTTACCTTGGTAAAGATCTGATTTTTCAAGGACTTCTTTTTTTCGATAACTTATTTTCTTCTTAAAAAATCCCTTATCTTCGTCAGGCGCTTTATTGGTCTGCTTATACTTTTTTTTGTGCTTGCCTTTGCCCTTAGGTGAATCCTTGTCTCCTTCTAAACTCACGGTATTTTCCTGAGGCATTGACTTTTCTTTTTTGACATCAGTTTCTATAATTGGCTTAAAATCAATTTTTTCAACGGGAGAGCGAACTTCCCTTATTTCAGGCAAACTAATGATCTTTGCAGGTTTTTCTTTCCTCTTCTGTTTGGCTTTTTTCTTTGGCTTTTTCCCCTCAACCGGCTTTGCCTTTTCCGGCTTCGCCTTAACATCCTTAGCCCTTGCAGCATGCTTTCCGGTCTTTCCCGCCCCTTCAACTTCTCCTTTTGACACTTTGGGCTCAACCAGCTTTACTACCTCTTCTTCAGCAACCTCAGGGCTGGGAGCCGAAACCTCCTCAGGTTCCGCTTTAGGCAATTTTTTGACAACCTTCTTCCGTCTCCTGATAACACTACCTCTAACACGCTTTTCAACGACAACCTCTGACTTGCCTCCAGACAAAGCCTCTCTTACAACAGGGATTACCTCTTCTTCTACAACACTCATATGACTTTTTGCGGAGATATTTATCTCCTCCAATTTATCCAAGAGAACCTTGTTACTTGTATTGAGCTGTTTAGCAAGCTCATATACCCGGATTTTAGCCATCCATCCCCCCACAAATCTAGCATTTATGCATCTTCAGAAGATGCCGTAATATTATTTAAAATCTCTGACTGCTCAGCACTTTCTCGGCCTTCATCCTGCCCTTCAGACAAATCAGATTCACCTGCTTTAAGCTTAGCATTGGACTGTTTTGCGGTAAGTATTTGTTGAACTCCTTCAATCAATGCTTGCGCTTTTGCTTCCCCTATCCCTTTTATTTGAGTAAGTTCTTCGGCCGTTGCATTAGCAAGTTCCTCAATAGAATAAAACCCCTGTTCATAAAGCACATCAGCAGTCACAACACCCATTCCAGGCAGTTCCAATAACGACTCATAACCAGCTCGCATGGCATGACTGTACTGACTTTCGCTCTTGACATCTATGTTCCAACCTGTCAGTTTACAGGCGAGCCGAACGTTTTGCCCACGTCTACCGATGGCAATAGACAAATGTTCATCCGGAACAATTACTTCCATGACTCGCGAAACCTCGTCTATAACTACTCGAGAAACCTCTGCGGGGGCTAAAGCATTACATACAAACTTTGCCGGGTCACTGTGCCATGGAATGATATCAATTTTCTCGCCTTTCAGTTCCTGGACAACACTCTGAACCCGACTGCCTTTCATGCCTACACAAGCTCCGACTGGATCAACATCCGACGCGTTTGATGAAACAGCAATCTTCGAACGACCACCGGGCTCACGAGCTGCTGCTCTGATCTCTACAATACCTTCGGATATCTCCGGTACTTCCGTTTTAAAAAGGCTTATAAGAAACCCTCGATGAGTTCGAGACAATATGATTTGGGGGCCTCGTGCTTCATGAAGCACATCCAATACAAATGCCCGAATCCTTTCTCCCCTGCGATAGCTCTCCCTTGGAACCTGTTCCTGTGATGGAATAATTGCTTCAGTTCGCCCTAGATTAACGATCATATCCCCTCTGTTCATCCTCTGAACAATGCCGTTTATTATCTCACCTTTCCTGTCAACAAAACTCTCATAAACAACATCGCGTTCGGCATCCTTCATCTTTTGAATAATGACCTGCTTGGCAGACTGAGCGGCTATCCTCCCAAAGGTCTTCGTGTCCATCTTCGCTCCAAGGCTATCACCTTCTTCACATCCCGGATCAAGCTTACGACCCTCTTCTAGGCTCATTTCAAGGTCGGGTTCCCTCACTTCTTTCACTACATCTTTAAATTGGAAAACTTCGATTTCACCAAGTTCCTCATTATATTGGACCTCGATATCGACACTAACTCCCAACTTCTTCCGCGCCGCTGACTTGAGGGCCTCCTCCATGGTTTTGATCAGAACTTGTTTGTCAATACCCTTGTCACGGCTAACCTGCTCAATAACTCTTCTCATATCCGACTCAAACATCTTCAACACCTCAAACTAATAGTTCAGATGGGCTGTTACAATGTTCTCATAGGCAATAGCCACAATCTCTTGTCCCACAGCTAATGTAACCAAACCGTCAGAAAACTCCATCAAAGTCCCATTAAGATCTTCCTTTCCTCCCATCGCAGAATCAAGCCTAATGGCCACATGCCGGCCCTCGAAACAAAGAAAATGCTTAGGCTTTGTCAAACGGAAGTTAAGACCGGGTGATGAAATCTCCATGTCATAAGGGCCATATACATTCAATTTTGCATCCAGCAAATCCCCCAATTGATTGCCGATTTCAGTACAATCATCCAAGGTAACACCGTCATGTTTGTCAATAATTACCCGTAGAATTCGGCCGGAAGACTCCCTCCGGCACTCAATATCAATCAGCTTAATACCCTCAGAAGCCAGCAGTGGTTGAGCTAACATCTCAATTTCAGCAATAATCTTTTTGCTTCTTTGATCCATAAAATAAAGCAAAAAATCAACTTCACCGACGTCGTAATAGAAACCAAGGCCTTTTCCGGAACACGATCTCCTCAGTAAAAAAAAACGGGCTATTGCCCGTTTCCCGCACCGCATGCTTCCCTCAATAACTCTTATTGAGTTTTACACAAAAACAAGGCACAGATTACTATAAAATCCACTGATCGAAGCACATACCGTGCTGCCTAACCGTACACGGCACCGCCTCAAAAAGGGAAAAGGGCACTCTATCCTCAGTAACAAAAAAACTGGAGCGGGCAGCGGGATTCGAACCCGCGGCACCAAGCTTGGGAAGCTTGTACTCTGCCAGCTGAGCTATGCCCGCTTGCTAGTGTTAAAACTTAACTTATACCTCACTTCCAAGATTGTCAAATATTTTTCCATATTCAACAATCCTACACTTTTTTCTCTTTGTGCTTTGAATTATAAATTTCATGTGATAGGGCACTAATCAATTTAGATCAAATTCCGTTATAGGTAAACTGTGTATGACTAATGCTAGGGAACAAATCGAATTTGACGTCTTGTTTGTTGGGGGAGGTCCAGCAAACCTCGCCGGGGCGATCCAGCTTATGCAACTTGCCGGCCGGCAAAACCTTGCCCTTGAGGTAGCCCTAATCGAAAAAGGCGCAGATATTGGCTCTCATGCACTGAGCGGGGCAATTGTGGATCCAATCGCTGTCAAAGAGCTTATCCCCAATTACAAGGAGGTAGGTTGCCCCATAGAAAATGACGTTAGGGGGGATTCTTTCTATGTCCTGACCAAACAATGGCAATACGCAGCCCCATTTGTACCTAAATACATGAAAAACAAAGGTTTCCATATTATAAGCCTTTCCAGGTTTGTCCGCTGGCTTGCCTCAATAGCCCAAGATTTAGGTGTAAACATCTTCCCTGGTTTTGCGGGCAGTGAGGTGCTTTACGACCAAGATGACAAAACTGTAATTGGAATTCGCACTGGTGATAAAGGAATCGGCCACGATGGACAACCAAAGTCAAATTTTGAACCTGGTATAGACATAATAGCAAAAGTCACAAGCTTTGGAGAAGGCGCCAAGGGTTCTCTCCTCAGGGAGATTGCCGCAAAGCTTCGGCTTTTTGACCCGAAAGCGCCTCAAACCTTTGAAACTGGGATAAAGGAAGTTATTCAATTACCTGAAAGCAATTTTTTTTCAGACAATCCAGTCAACGACATCCACACATTAGGCTACCCCCTCGATCTCGATACTCATAGTGGTGGTTTTATTTACGAAATGAAAAACAATAAGGTATCTGTTGGACTTGTAGTAGGCCTTGGATATCACAATCCCATGATTGACCTTTATGAAGAATTCATACGGTTCAAAAAACACCCCTTTGTACGAGGCATCATATCCGGTGGCAAGGTAGTAGAACAAGGGTCCAGAACACTTGGAAACGGCAGCTACTATACCATGCCAAAACTAGCTGTTGATGGAGCAGTCTTTGTCGGCGCCTCGGCGTCTATGTTGAATGCGCCGGCACTAAAGGGAATTCACACATCTATGAAATCTGGAATGCTTGCAGCAAAAGCAATCCTTGAGGCCTTGATAAAGGAAGATTTTACTCAACAAACGCTATGTGCTTATCATGACATGTTCAACAAGAGCTGGCTCAAAGACGAGGTCTATGAGGGA
>CAYSBQ010000034.1:0-19801 GCA_964429315.1 uncultured Desulfobacterales bacterium | reverse complement strand
TTGTGCGGCCTTGCTCAGACAAAAAATTGCTCATTTCTGAATTGGAAACTTACGCCAGTGCCCATTGATTTATGAAAGATTCGTGGATGGGCACTATCTAAATCGGACTTTTACGAAACCATCATCATTGACCCTTTATGCGGTTTGGGATATAATCCAATATAATTGTACTATCGATACTATCCTACAACAAAAAGGGAAAAAATTCAAAAGGGTGAAAAAGATCAGGATCAAGTTCCTTGTTGGACTCTTTGTCATTTTCGTTGGAGCAAGTATTGGCCTTTGGTTTTACTGTTATGCAATCACACCAGTTGAGGTCCCGGGGAAAACTGCCGCTGTATGGGTTAGACCTGGTCAAACTTTTTTCGAAACGCTTGCTCAACTAAAAAAGGCACGGCTTATAAGAAGCCCAAAGAAGTTTAGGTGGTTAGCCTACCTTCAGGGATACGAAAGACAGATTCGAGCCGGTGAATATGAGCTTTCCTCATCTATGTCGCCCGGGAAAATCCTTAATACTCTGGTACATGGGCGGATCGTTTTTCACAAGGTGGTTGTCCCCGAAGGAGTCACCGTGTCTAAGATCGGCGAACTCCTTGATGAAGCCGGACTTATACAACAAGAAGTATTCTACAAAACAGCCACAACTCCCGGTTTAGCATCAAATTTTGGTCTGCAAGTCGATTCTTTGGAAGGGTATCTTTTTCCGGAAACCTACTATTTTCCCAAGGGTGTTTCTGCTGAGCAAGTTATAAATAAAATGGTCGACCAATTCCGCGCTGCCTTTAGTCAAGCCTGGCTTGAACGAGCAAAAGAGATAGGTCTTACCGTCCACGAAGTTGTAACCCTTGCCTCAATTGTTGAAAAAGAAACAGCAAAATCCGAAGAACGCCCCCTGATTGCCGCCGTCTTTTTGAATCGTTTGAAACACAACATGCGTCTTGAAAGTGACCCAACGGTTATTTACGGCATGAAAAGCTTCAAAGGCAATATTACTCGCAAGGATCTCAAGGCTCCAACCCCGTATAACACATACAGGATCAAGGGGCTGCCGCCCGGCCCCATTGCCAATCCGGGTAAAGCATCCATTGAAGCCGTACTTTATCCCGCCAAGAAACCGTATCTCTATTTTGTGTCAAAGAATGACGGATCTCATCACTTTTCCCGCACCTTTTCAGAACATCAAAAAATGGTGCGACAGTATCAGCTTCCCCACCGCTAATGCCTAAAAAATCGGTATCTTCTTCATAAGTCACATATGGCGCGCCTCATGCTATAGTCACACCACATAATGTGGATTAATGACTGCATCAGCCAACCACCAGATCCCACGAGGGATCTTCTGCGTTTAATAGCTATAAAATATTAGAAAAACCGAACCTCCTTTCTCGTTTTTTCTCTTGACATTCAAAATAACGGTCTATAATGTGGAGGAAAGTGGAGGAAAGTGGAGGAATGGCAAAGCTAAAAACAATCATGTTTCGGGGTAATTCCTTTCATAATCTAGATGATAAAGGTCGTATCATAGTGCCGGCCCGTTTTCGTGAAGTGCTTAATCAGAGCAGTATAGATGGAATCATGGCTTCGAAGATGGATGGCGCTGTGGTCTGTTATAACTTTGAACAGTGGCACAAGATTGAAAACCGAATCCTTAACATGGCTGTAAAGAGTGAGAACATGCGGCGCTTTCGAAGGATCTTCATAGGTGGCGCCTTTGAGTGCCTTCTCGACAAACAGGGGCGCATCCTGGTCCCTCCTGCTCTGCGAGAGCATACCCATTTAAACAAAGAGATTGTCTTAGTGGGGGTGCTGGATCACTTTGAAATATGGTCCAGGGAAAACTGGATTGAGGAAGATGCCAAGCTTCAGAAAGACTTGAAAGATGAGGAAATAAGAAACGAAATCGCTGTACTGGGGCTTTAGGGTGACACGCCCATGCTATACCGTCATATTCCAGTCATGGTCGAGGAGGTCATCGACCACCTTAACTGTTCGCCTGGCAAAACATATGTAGACGGCACCCTGGGGGGAGGGGGCCATGCCAAAGCTATCTTGCAGCTCATCAGCCCAAATGGTTTTTTTGTCGGTATCGACAAAGACCCGTTTGCCATTGCCTGCGCCCGCGAATCCCTCCACGGATTTAACTCGCACATCCAGTTCATTAATGATGATTTTGCTAATATATCCCAAGTGCTTTCCCTTACAAATACCTCAGGTGTGGATGGATTTTTGCTCGACTTGGGCCTATCACTCTACCAGTTAGAAAGTAGTGGGCGAGGTTTCAGCTTCAAGCGGGATGAGCCTTTGGATATGCGTATGAACCCGGAACAACAAATTACGGCCGAACATATCGTGAATGAGTTCCCACAAGACGGGCTTAGTAAAGTTATAGCCCGTTACGGGGAAGAACGATGGGCCGGTCGTATTACCAAAGGGATCATATCGGCACGCCGCCGTGGGAGGATTCGCTCTAGTTTGCAGCTTGCTGAGATCATAAAGCAAAGCATTCCGGCAAAATATCGGTCAAAACGCATTCATCCTGCAACGCGCACATTTCAAGCCTTGAGGATAGAGGTAAACCAGGAACTGGAAAGCCTGAAAATCTTTTTAGATTATGCGCCCAAGTTCTTAAAGCCGAAGGGGCGACTATGCATTCTCTCATTCCACTCGCTAGAAGACAGAATAGTAAAACAGAGTTTCAAGGCGATGGCGAGCCCCTGCAACTGCCCACCCGATTTTCCGGTGTGCATATGCGGGAAAAAGGCGCAGTTTCATATTCTCACAAAAAAACCGGTCAGACCCGATGGGGCCGTAGTCCAAGCCAATCCCATGGCTCGAAGCGCCAAACTACGGGCAGTCGAAAAACTGGAAGGTAAAGAACTATGAAAAGGCGAAGGACAACAAAGAAGGGTCGTACCATAATAATTCCATGGCTCGCATTGATGACATTTTTTATGGCAGAACTCCTAATCTATAGCTGGTGCCGGGTACAATACGTTCAGACCGGATATGAAATTAATGAAGCCAGAAAAGAATACCAGCACCTGACAGCACTTCATGAAAAGCTTAAGGTCGAGCAGGCCCAACTGAGATCCCCTGAACGGATCAAACGCCTGGCAAAAAAGCAGGGCCTAGTTATCCCTAATCCGAACCAGGTGGTTGTACTTCCATGAAGATTTATCGCAAAAAAAAGACGAATCGCACAAAGTGGATACACTTCCGAATTGGAGTTGTCAGCATTGTATTGGCCCTTTCGTTTGGGGTTATTATAGGCAGGGCCGTACAATTACAAATCTTTAAGCAAACCGAGCTTTCCCAAAAGGCCATAAGTCAGTATAAAACGGCTTTTCACAAAACGCCTAGACGGGGAACGATCTATGACCGAAATCACAGGGAATTGGCTGTAAGTATCAGCACAACCTCAATTTATGCTCACCCGAAACTGGTTCTATCACAAAAACGGACGGCTACGACACTGGCGAGTGCCTTAAATCTTGAGCAACAATTGCTATTTAAAAGACTTTCTTCAGACAAAGGATTTGTATGGATAAAACGCCATGCAACCCCGAGAGAGGTATCGGCAACCCGAAAACTGGATCTCGATGGGATCGATTTTGTTGCTGAAAACAAGCGGTTTTATCCTATGAAAACATTGGCTGCCCAAGTTATAGGTTTTTGCGGAATTGACGGAAAAGGCCTGGAGGGATTGGAATACTTTTACAATTGCTTCTTGAGCGGGCAGGGGACCAATTGGACCGTCTTCAAGGATGCATTGGGACGTTCCTTCAATGCACAAAAGCCACCGGCTGAAAATCTAAATGGATACAATCTGGTACTTACCATCGACAAGAACATCCAATATATCGCCCAAACCGCTCTATCTGAGACAGTAAAGAAGTTTTCAGCCAAATCAGGCATGGCCCTGGTAATGGAACCCCACACAGGCGCTATGCTGGCCATCGCTCATGCACCAGAGTTTAATCCAAATATTTTTGCACAACATGAGCCCCAGTCAAGAAGAAATAGGGCAATTACCGATTGCTTTGAACCCGGTTCCACATTCAAAATCTTTTTGGGAGCTGCCGCACTGGAATCAGGGCTGTGTACCCGGAATACCGAGTTTGATTGTGAGGATGGACGTTACGAGGTTGGCAACAGTGTTGTTCACGACGTACATTCTCGCGGCGTCCTCTCACTACAAGATATTATAAAATACTCCAGTAATATCGGAGCCGCCAAAATTGGAAATAGGATAGGAGAAGAATACCTCTATGATAGACTGAAGGCTTTTGGTTTTGGAACCCGGACAGGCATTGACTGTCCGGGCGAAACTCCCGGTTCCGTACTTGCACCCGAAGATTGGTCCGACATGGATGCCCTGGCTATATGTTTCGGGCAAAGTGTGTCTGTATCAGCATTACAACTTGCAACGGCAGTTAGTGTTATAGCAAACGACGGTGTACTAATGAAACCCTATCTTGTACAAGCAATGACCGACCAAAACGGACGTATCGTAAAGGCCTTCCAGCCGACAAGAATGCGACGAGTCATTTCATCCGAAACGGCAAAAACCATGGGCCGTATGTTGGAAAGAGTTGTAGCAAAGGGAGGAACGGGTCAGAGAGCGGCATTGAGTGGATACAGGGTTGCCGGAAAAACGGGCACAGCCCAGAAAGTTGATCCCCAAATAAATAGATATGCAACGGACAAACACATAGCAACCTTTGTGGGCTTTGTCCCGGCACGAGATCCTGTGATTGCTATACTTGTGGTGGTTGATGAACCCAGAAAACAGTGTTATGGCGGCATAGTTGCTGCTCCAGTCTTTAGCCAAATTGCCAAGGAAAGCCTTCAATATATGAAGATCCCTCCGGAATTAATAACGCCCAAAGAAACAGGTTCTGTCAGGGCATCCACGGAGACAACAAAATGGGCGGGATAAAGTTGAGTTCCCTAGTCAACTCCTTGGCAGTAAACGACTTCATCGGCACAGGAGATAAGGTTATCAACTCAATCCATTATGACTCTCGCAGCGTAAGGCCTGGTGGACTATTTGTGGCCATTCATGGGCTTCAGGCAGATGGATACAATTATATTGATGATGCAATCAGGCGGGGGGCAGTTGCTATTGTAACTGAGAAAAACCCACCTATAGGAAAAGACGTCAGCCTGATAAAGGTGGAAAATGCCAGACAGGCGCTTGCTCGTCTTTCGGCACTCTTTTATGGAAATCCATCAGAGGAGCTTTTTGTCATTGGAATTACAGGGACTAACGGGAAAACGACAACAGCCTATCTGATCGAATCCATACTTGGAGCCGCCGGCTTTAATGTGGGGGTCATTGGTACGATCAACTATCGCTTTGAGGGGCAGGCATTTACGAATCCTGTGACAACCCCCGAATCTGTTGACTTGATGCGGATATTGCGTGAAATGGCCAATAAAGGGGTAACCCATGTAGTTCTGGAAGTCTCTTCCCATGCTATTGATCTCGATCGTGTAAGATCTTGCGAATTCGATATGGGGATCTATACGAATCTTTCCAGAGACCATCTTGACTACCATAAAGATATGGAATCGTATTGGCATTGCAAAAAAAAGTTTTTTCTCGATTACTTGGTACAGGATTCAAAATCCAAACAAAACACAGCCATTATCAATTGGGATGACAAGAAGGGCAAAGAACTAGCTCTGGGTTTACCTATCAAGTGTTTGTGCACAGGCTTTTCAAAAGAATGCGATATTCGAGGCGAGAATATTCATGTAGACATTAATGGAACGTCGGGGACAGTTCAAACACCTCATGGTAATTTTGAGTTCGCCTCTCGCCTTTTAGGCAGGCATAACGCATACAACATTTTGTCCGCAGCGGCGGCAGGCATCGCTATTGGTCTGGACTTGCCTCAGATAAGAGATGGAATCAACAGTCTGACTGGAGTTCCTGGTCGTTTGGAGTCAATACCTAATAGTGAGGGCCTTTTTATATTTGTAGATTATGCGCATACACCGGAGGCCCTGGAAAATGTGTTAACTGTATTGAGAGAACTTACGCATGGTCGGATTGTAACGGTGTTTGGGTGTGGAGGAGATCGAGACCAGGAAAAACGTCCCATCATGGGAGAAGTCGTGGCCCGCTTGAGTGATCTTTCAATACTCACCTCTGATAATCCACGTACGGAGTTGCCCGAGAGTATTCTCTCTCACATAGAAGTCGGTACGGCTTCCGTAGCGGGCAATCGCAAATACGAGCATGGCGCCTTTCTAAATAGTTTCAAGGGGTCAGGTTATACAGTTGAACTGGACCGAAAACGCGCCATTTCATTGGGAATAAGAATTGCCAAGCCAGGAGACTGTGTGCTCATTGCAGGCAAAGGGCATGAAACCTATCAGATCATAGGAGACAGGACCATATCCTTTGATGATCGTGTTGAAGTAGCTCAAGTACTTGAAGGGCTATCAACAAGTTTGGGAGTAGCCGTTGACCACTGATCATGAAACCCGGGGTGTTACTGAATTGCTGGAGGCAACAGGTGGCCGTTTGGTCTCCGGCAAAGAAGAAACTTCTTGGGAGAAAATCTCCACAGATTCTCGTTTTACTAAGGCTGGAGAGTTCTTTCTTGCCCTCACGGGAGAAAGATATGACGGACATGAATTTATCCGGAAGGCATTGGATTGCGGCGCCAAGGGTCTCGTTGTCAACGAGGCGTATATATCCGGTAAAGCATATAATTTCACGGACGATCTATGTGTAATTGCTGTGCATGATACACTCAAGGCCTTGGGGGACATAGCAACTTTCCGTCGCAGGCAATCCCAAGCCTCTGTCGTGGCCATAACAGGAACAAATGGTAAAACAACGACTAAGGAAATGACTGCTGCAGTGGTGGGACAGTCTTTCTCCGTACTGAAAACAGAGGGAAACTTCAACAATCTCATCGGCCTGCCACTTACACTTTTTCGACTGAGGCAGGACCATGAATGGGCTATCCTTGAACTTGCGATGAATCACCCAGGCGAGATTAGACGACTTAGTCAAATCTGCGAACCACAATTAGGAATTATTACGAACATTGCAGCAGGACACCTGGAAGGGGTAAAGGACATCGACGGGGTGATGAAGGCAAAGGGAGAACTCCTCGAGGTCTTGGGCGAAGATGGTACGGCGATACTAAATATTGACGACCCGAGGATCTGTCGTCTGGCCGAACAGTTCCATGGACGTGTGATTAGCTTTGGGATCCATGGCTCTGCTGAAGTATGGGCAAATCCTTTAAGCCAGACTACTACGACTTGTTCGTTCGATCTAAACTGTTATGACAAGTCGGCCCGCATCAAGTTGAAAATCCCGGGTAACGGCTCTATTTACAACGCCTTGGCTGCAGCAGCTGTAGGATATCGTCTCGGTCTTACAATAGATGAAGTCAAAGATGGTCTGGAGGCGACAAGCTCTTTAGCCGGGCGTATGGAGATCATTGCCTTTTCAAGGGGTATCCATGTAATAGACGATACCTACAACGCCAACCCAGGCTCTATGGCCCAGGCGATTGAAACACTGCGTTCTTTAAAGGGAAACGGCAGGGGAATATTGATCATAGGAGACATGCTGGAACTGGGTCAATACAGCGAAAGAGCGCACGAAGAACTAGGGGTGCTGATTGCTCGTAGTGATATCAGCGGCCTCTATGCTACCGGAGAGTTTGCACAGACAGTAGCACGGGCGGCTAAGGGGGCCGGAATGGATGTTGGAAAGATCTTCGTTGGCAACCAAAAGGAGATATTGAAAACCCTAACAAAGCACCTTGGCCCCGGTGACTGGCTTCTGGTCAAGGGTTCCAGGCTTATGGCCATGGAAAAGGTGGTGGACGGTTTGAAGGCTGAACTGGGGCAATGATGAGTATAGAATATTTAGCGATCAGTTATTGAATGACGAACCCTTAGTGGGGAAGTCACTAGAGTAAACAATATATTACGAATAAAGAATAACGAGTACACATGCTTTATCATCTACTATATCCGCTTCACACGATCATTTCGGTCTTTAATGTATTTCGTTACATTACATTTAGGACTATTTATGCAACGGTAACGGCACTATTGATATCCCTTTTTCTCGGACCGTGGGTCATAAGAAAACTCAGAGATTATCAGATAGTTCAGTACGTAAGGGATGACGGTCCTGCAACACATACAAAGAAGACCGGCACTCCTACCATGGGAGGACTACTAATCCTTTTTGCCATTATTGTTGCTACACTTCTTTGGAGCGATTTGAGCAACTTCTTCGTTCGGACGGTACTTCTTGTAACCGTCAGTTATGGCATTATCGGATTTCTCGATGACTATTTGAAGCAAGCCGGAAAGCATAGTAAGGGATTGACAGCAAAGAGCAAGTTCTTGATGCAAATGGGAGTCGGCCTACTGGCAGGCTGGCTACTATATAGATGTCCGGAATTCGATACTCCCATTAGCGTCCCCTTTCTAAAGGGTATGAATCTTAAGCTTGAATGGGCCTATATCCCCTTTGCTGCATTCATTATAGTAGGAACCTCTAATGCAGTTAATTTAACAGACGGCCTTGACGGTTTGGCTATCGGCCCAGTAACGGTAGCAGCAGCCACCTATGTATTGCTATCATATGTGACTGGTCATGCCACGATTGCCAGTTACCTGCAAATCCAGCATGTGCCGGGAAGCGGAGAACTGGCTGTAATGTGCGGGGCAATTGTGGGAGCAGGAATGGGTTTTCTCTGGTACAACACGTACCCGGCACAAGTCTTCATGGGAGATGTAGGCTCACTGCCCCTTGGAGGCATTCTTGGTGCTGTGGCGGTTATGACTAAACATGAAATCCTGTTGATACTGGTTGGAGGGATCTTTGTTATTGAAGCCCTCTCAGTCATATTTCAGGTACTCTTTTTTAAGGTTTCCAATGGGCATCGGATTTTCAGGATGGCACCTATCCATCATCATTTCGAACTAAAAGGATGGCCTGAACCAAAGGTTATTGTAAGGTTTTGGATTATTGCTATCCTCTTGGGACTTTTGTCTTTGAGTACATTGAAGTTGCGGTAGACATACCTCAAGTGGGGGCAAAACCTTGAACCTCAAGAACAGGAAAGTACTAATAGTTGGCCTAGCTAATACGGGCCTTGCTGTTGCGCGGTTTTTAAAAGACCGGGGAGCACAGGTTACAGCGACAGACCTAATGACACAGGAGCAACTCGGCCAGAGAGCACAGGAAGCACTTGCTTTGGGAATTTCACTTAAGCTCGGAGAACATAAGGTGCAGGACTTTTTGTCTTGTTCTCTGGTAGTGCTGAGCCCCGGCGTACCACATACTATCAAGGCTGTTGAAGCTGCCAGGGACGCAGGCATTCCTGTTGTAGGCGAGGTGGAACTGGCTGCTCAGCACATAGACGAACCTGTCGTAGCCATAACCGGCACAAACGGTAAAACTACTACTACAAACCTTATCGGGCAAATGTTGGAATCATCAGGATTCGACGTATTTGTCGGAGGCAATATTGGTCGTCCCCTTATTGATTATGTGCATTCAGGAAATCGCAAAGATATAGTCGTAGCTGAAATCAGTAGTTTTCAACTTGATACGATAGAGACCTTTAAGCCTCAAGTTGGTGTCCTTCTAAATGTAACTGAGGATCACCTAGACCGTTACAACAATTTTCAGGGCTACATTCGATCAAAAGGGAGATTGTTCATAAATCAAGATCATACGGATTTTGCGGTGCTAAACAGAGCCGATCCATGTACGAAGATACTTGAACCCAAGATTCCGTCCAATAAACTCTATTTCAACACGGCTTTAAACGGTAAAAACGGTGCTCAACTCAAAGGCCGCAAATTAATCTGCAAACTTCCGGGGGATCCTGTTCGAACGTTAGATCTGACGCACTTTAATCTAAGAGGCGCGCATAATCTCGAAAATGCCGCTGCTGCAAGTCTGGCAGCCTTGGCAATTGGGGCTTCTGAATCAGGTGTTATCAAGGCCTTATATTCATTTACGGGTCTCCATCATAGGCTTGAATATGCGAAGACTATTCGTGGAACCCACTATTACAATGATTCCAAGGGGACAAATGTTGGAGCAGTCGTGCGCGCCCTTAAGAGCTTTGATGCCCGGATAATCCTGATTATGGGGGGACGTGATAAGGGCGGGGATTATACCGTCCTAAATGAACATATCCTAAAGAACGTAAAACAACTTATCGTTATCGGAGAAGCAAAGAGAAGGATATTAAATGCTTTAGGGAAACTTACAAGATCACAAGAAGCCAACAGCCTTGAAGAAGCTGTAGATCTGGCAAGTCAAGCAGCAGAACCAGGTGATGTTGTTCTCTTGTCGCCGGGATGTTCGAGTTATGACATGTTCAGCGACTATGCCCAGCGGGGCGAAGTATTTTGTAGGGCAGTGGAAGGCCTGCAATGACTGACAACGAACAAACAAAAGGTGACTCTCGATTCGATCCCTTTCTTCTGATTAGTGTTGTATCGTTGATGGCAATAGGGATTATCATGGTCTACAGTGCAAGTTCAATGATCGCGATGAAGCAATTTGGCAGTCACACCTATTATTTCAAGAGACAGTTCATACATGTCCTAGTAGCAGTTCTGGTGCTGATATGTTGCAGGTATTTGCCTTATTCTTTTTATAAAGTTTTGACATATCCGATACTTGTAGTTGCCTTTATCTTGCTCTTAGCACTCTATTTGCCAGGTGTAGGACACACGGTTGGGGGGGCTAAAAGGTGGTTAAAGATTTTTAATGTCTCATTTCAACCATCAGAATTTGCACGCTTAGCCCTTATCATATTCCTGGCCTATTCCATGAGCAAGAAGCAGGAGAGAATAAAGACATTCAGTATCGGCTTTTTGCCTCATGTTATCTTAGTCAGTTGTTTTACTACATTAATCATTTTTCAACCTGATTTTGGAATGGTAGCTATGATTGCACTGATAGTATGGATCATGCTCTTTGTGGGGGGTGTCCGGATATCATATTTGCTGGGAGGGCTAGTTGCGATATTACCCATTACCTACTATGTGCTGACCCATGTTGGATACCGCTTAAAAAGGCTTGTAAGTTTTATTGACCCGTGGAAATACCAAAGTGATGCTGGATACCAGATCGTTCATTCTCTCATGGCCTTTGGATCAGGAGGAATCTTAGGTTCAGGCATCGGAAATGGCTATCAAAAACTTTTCTATCTACCAGAACCACACACAGATTTCATATTGTCCGTTGTTGGAGAAGAATTGGGCCTTGTTGGCGTATGTTTCGTGATATGCCTATACTTCATCATCCTGTGGAGAGGAATAATGATTGCCATAAGAGCGAGGGAACTTTTCGCTACTTTTCTGGCCACCGGTTTAACTGCCGCAGTTGGTCTACAGGTTTGCATTAACGCAGGGGTAACCATGGGACTATTGCCTACGAAGGGACTCACTCTTCCCTTTATAAGCTATGGGGGCACCTCAATGGTCATAAATGCCATAGCAGTGGGCATACTATTGAATATCTCGGCGCAGCAAATGCTTTCATACAAGTGAGGAAACAGGAATAAATGGGGTTTCGACATGAGAATTGTTATTGCCGGTGGCGGAACTGGTGGACATCTTTTCCCGGCAGTTGCTCTGGCTGAGACATTTAGGTCACAAGATCCGTCAGACAAGATCCTGTTTGTCGGGACAAAGAACTCGTTGGAGATATCCACACTTTCAGGAAGGGGATTTGATCACATGAGTATTGCAGTAGCGGGTTTTAAGGGGCGAGAATTATGGCAACAAGTCCGATCGCTGGCTAAGATTCCAAAGGGGTTCTTCCAGGCCATAGGCATCATATGGCGGTTTAATCCAGATATAATTGTTGGCGTGGGTGGATATGCATCAGGCCCGGTGGCACTAGCTGCAAGGCTTATGGGAAAAAAAGTTGTAATCCATGAGCAAAATATTTTGCCGGGATTTACGAACCGGATATTGGCAAGAATTGCCAGTCGCATATTTATCTCTTTCCCAGACACTCTAGCCATGTTTAAAAGTTCCAAGACCGTGATAACTGGTAATCCAGTGCGACGTGAAATCCTTTTGGCCAAGAAAACCAAGAAACCTAACAGGCGCTTTAAGCTGTTGATAGTAGGTGGAAGCCAAGGGGCACATGCTATAAATCGTGCGATAACTGAAGCCCTTGACTATTTTCAAGAGCCTGGCCAAATTGATTTCGTTCACCAAACGGGCACTAACGACCTAAAATGGGTTGCCGATATCTATGAACGCCATGGGATTGATGCCACGGTACAACCCTTTTTCGAAGACATGGCAAGTGCTTACAGTTGTGCTGATTTAGTTGTCTGCAGGGCAGGCGCGACCACTGTTGCTGAACTTACAGCCCTTGGGAAGCCTGCCATATATATACCGTTTCCATTTGCAGTCAACAATCATCAAGAATTGAATGCCCGTTATATAACAGATTCTTTCGGTGGCGAGATTCTCCTTGAAAAAGACTTAAGTGGTGATCTTTTAGCTCGAAAGATTGACAAGTATTTTTCTGATCCTGAGGCATTACACGATATGTCTGTTCGAACTGCGGCCTTGGGCCGCCCCGAAGCCGCAGATTACATAGTAGATGAATGCAAGAGGTTGTTGGTTCTCAGTTGATCGTTGTTTGCTATAAGTTGTTTGGATACACACCATGTACCAGAAGAAATATCATATCCATTTTGTAGGAATCGGTGGGATAGGTATGAGTGGTATGGCCGAACTTCTACTAAACCTTGGCTATAAAGTAAGTGGGTCGGACCTAAACCTAACAGAGCTTACTGAACGTCTGGAAACTTTGGGCGGGAGAGTGTTCCAGGGCCACCGGCCGGAGCATATCAAAGGGGCAGACGTAGTGGTTGTCTCTTCTGCGGTGGGGCCTAACAATCCGGAATGCGAAACAGCAAAAAAAGAGATGATTCCCGTCATTCCAAGAGGTGAGATGTTGGCAGAATTGATGCGTCTCAAATATGGCATTGCTGTAGCAGGCGCCCACGGGAAAACCACTACTACGTGGATTATCAGTTACATTGTTCAACGGGGCGGACTTGATCCCACAATGATCATCGGCGGCAAATTAAATATTTTGGGAAGTAATGCTCGCCTGGGGCAAGGAGACTTTATTGTGGCTGAAGCGGACGAGAGCGATGGCTCTTTTCTGAAATTGTCTCCAACTATAGCCGTAGTAACCAACATCGATGCCGAACATCTCGATTTTTACCATGACATGGACAAAATCAAAGAAGTCTTTCTTGACTTCATAAATAAGATTCCCTTTTACGGCATGGCGGTACTGTGTCTTGACAACAAAGGAATTCAGGACCTTATTCCCAAGATCGAAAAGAGATTCGTAACATACGGTCTGAGCGCGCAAGCAGATTTTCAAGCAAGAGAGGTTAGGTTTGAAGGATTAAAGAGTTACTATCAGATGTTTGATCATGGAAAATCACTTGGGTTAGTAAGCCTTAATCTGCCTGGCATGCACAACGTGTATAATTCCATGGCCAGCATTGCCGTCGGTCTCGAACTGGGAATCTCCTTTCAGACCACTGTTACCGCACTCAATGAAATTGAAGGTGTGCAGAGAAGAATGGAGGTAAAGGGAACTCGCGAGGACGTCACAGTTATAGACGATTATGGACATCATCCTACTGAGATCAAGATGACCGTCCAGGCAGTACGTCAATGCTGGCCTGAACGGCGACTCATAGTAGTCTTTCAGCCACATCGATACTCCCGAACCAGAACACTGTTTGACGATTTTACGCGTTCCTTTTACCAGGTTGACAATTTAGTCGTTTTGCCAATCTATTCGGCAGGTGAAAAACCGATTGAGGGGATCACTGCTGAAGCCCTTTATGATGGAATTTGTCTGCATGGCCATAAACACGCAGTGTTTATGGCCAATCCACATGCGGCATTGTCATATTTGGAAAGTACGGTAGAAGCCGGAGATATCATCTTGACCCTTGGGGCAGGAGATGTGTGGAAGATCGGCGAAGAGTTTCTGAAATAATGGAAGAAGAACACAAAAAATGGCTCAAAGATCATTTTGGTTCCATGGTTGCCTTTGGTGAACCGATGTCTTTTCACACCACTTTAGGCATTGGAGGACCGGCAAACATTGTTACCGTAAAGACCGAACAACAACTCAAGGATCTAACCAAATGGGCATATGAAAATGATCAGCCAATTATGATTCTTGGAGCAGGAAGTAATATCTTGGTCCGTGATGGAGGAATTCAAGGGGTAGTAATCAAGCTTTCCAATGGGTTTGATGCCATTGAGCAATTGCCCGATGACTCATCTGACATTTACATGAGGATAGTGGCAGGAGCAGGGGTTTTGCTACGAAAGCTATGCAATTATGCACTTAACAAGGGATTGGCAGGTCTCAACTTTGCGCTGGGCATACCCGGCAGCATGGGTGGCGCATTGCGCATGAATGCCGGAGCCAGTGGCAAAAGCATAGCTGACAGCGTAATCGCTATTGGTGTTCTTAACAAATACGGCGAGATAATCACAATAAGAAAGGGAAATCTGTGCTTTTCATATAGAGGGATTGAACTGGAAGAAGGCTCTTTCATACTTCGAGGTGAGTTTCAGTTAAAGAAGGCAGATCCGGTTGCTTTGCGTAAAGAAGCGTCACAAATACTCAAGAAGCGAGCATCAAGCCAGCCTATGTCCTCGCACAGCGCCGGGTGTTTTTTTCTTAATCCATCAAAAGGACCGTCTGCCGGCAAGCTTGTTGACATGGCCGGGCTTAAGGGACTTAGGATAGGTGGAGCACAAGTTTCCACAAAGCATGCCAATTTTGTTGTAAACAAAGGTCGGGCCACAGCATCTGACGTTATTTCTCTTACACAACAAGTAAAAGATAGCGTCTTTAGCAAGTTCGGCATTTCATTGGAACGGGAGGTAGTGATTGTTGGCGAAGAAACGCCCCCACAAGAATCATTACAAGAATAGCCGTGCACGAAAAAGAGAACAGGTAATCGCACGCTGTGTATTCATGGCAAAGGTTATGTTCCTCCTTGTCATTACGGTCGGAACGAGTCTTCTTTTTGTCCTTGCGCATGATGCGTTAACACAAAGTACCTATTTCGAAGCTAAGACAATTACTGTTGATGGAAATCGAAGACTGACAGCAAAGACAATTTTAGAACAAAGCAATATCAATATTGGAGATAACATATTGGCAATAAACCTGAATCTTCTTCGTGACAGGCTCTTGGCCAACCCATGGATTGCAGCTGTAGAGTTGGAACGGGACTTGCCGGATGCCGTTCATATTCTGATCCAAGAGCAAATGCCAGTTGCTATCGTGCAACTTGGTCAAGATTTCTACCTTGGCAAATCGGGCGAAATAATTAAGCCTGTTGAACCCTCTGACCGAATAGATGTGCCGGTTGTAACAGGTCTTGAAATTAAAGATTTTGACCCGAACAGGCTTGAACGCTCTGCATCTTCAAAAGCGGTTATGGAAGTGATTAGGTTGGCTCAGCTTCACGGGAGTGTTTTGCCGCTTCATAGCATTCACCGTATCGGCATAGACCCACAAATGGGGGTAACTATTGCTGCTTTTGAAAATGAAATGGTCATCAAGTTGGGCCTTAAAGGATATAACGAAAAGTTTAATCGAATGAGAGACATGATCGGTTATCTGAGACAAGGAGAACACTTACTGGATGTTGGATGCATGGATTTGAATGATCTAAACCGTGTGGTAGTCAGACCTGCAAACGAGAGATCTCTTCTTGGGGTATGCTACCGAAAGGAGACATGAGAGTGCCGAGAGAAGGAGAGCTCATTGTTGGCCTGGATATTGGCACAACCAAGATTTGTGCGGTAGTGGGTGAAGTAAATCCGGAAGGAATCGATATTGTGGGGATTGGGACACATGCCTCTGTCGGTCTTCGCAAAGGTGTGGTTGTGAATATCGATTCAACTGTTGATTCCATTAAAAAGGCGATAGAAGAAGCAGAACTGATGGCTGGTTGCGAAATAACATCAGTCTATGCCGGCATTGCCGGAGGCCATATAATGGGATTTAACAGTCACGGAATAGTTGCCGTCAAGGGCGACGAAATTGTTCAGAAGGATATCGATCGAGTAATTGATGCTGCCCGAGCTGTAGCTATTCCACCTGATCGTGAAGTCATTCATATCCTTCCTCAAGAATTCATTGTGGATGAACAAGGTGGTATTCAAGATCCTCGCGGGATGTCCGGGGTTCGACTGGAGGCCAAGATCCACATAGTAACAGGCGCGGTTACTTCTGCCCATAATTTGATCAAATGTGCCAACCAGGCTGGGCTTGATGTTGCCGATATTGTCCTTCAGTCTCTGGCGTCTAGTGAAGCAGTACTAAGCAAGGAAGAAAAGGACTTAGGCGGAGCTCTGATTGACTTTGGAGGAGGCACAACTGATCTAGCAATTTTCAGAGGCAAAAGCATAAAACACATATCAGTACTTGCCGTTGGCGGCAACAATCTGACCACTGATATATCGGTAGGACTTCGAACACCTATGGCGGAAGCTGAAAAGATAAAGATCAAATATGGGTCATGCCTTACGGACACGATCGGAAAGGACGAAACTATTGAAGTCCCTGGAGTGGGCGGAAGAAAGCCGAGAACTCTTTCCCGTCAGATCTTAGGTGAAATTCTAGAACCTAGAATAGAAGAGATCTTCAGCCTTATTTCTCGCGAAATCTATCGCGCTCAAATGGAAGAATTTATCACTTCCGGTATTGTCATAACAGGTGGATCTTCTCTGTTGGAAGGTGTTAGCGATGTGGCCGAGTCAGTATTCAGCCTTCCCACACGGATAGGAAAACCTATGGGAATAAGGGGATTAGTAGACGTGGTTAATAATCCCATGTATGCCACTGCCGTAGGATTAGTCATATATGGCGCTAGGTCCGAGTCGAAAAAGAAATTCAGGATTCGCGACAAGAATATCTTTAATCGGGTCATGGGCAGAATGAAGAAATGGTTTAAAGAGATTTTATAATATGAACCAAAAAAACAGGAGGTGCAAAAATGGTATTTCATTTCATAGAAAGCGATAAATCAGCAAAGATCAAGGTGATCGGAGTAGGCGGGGCTGGAGGTAATGCCGTAAATAACATGATTGACTCCAAACTTCATGGAGTAAAATTTATGACAGCCAACACAGATGCCCAAGCCCTAGGAGTGTCAAGGGCGCATGTCACACTTCAAATTGGAGAGAAACTAACTGCAGGGTTGGGGGCAGGAGCAAATCCTGAAATTGGTCGCCAATCAGCTACAGAAAGCAAAGATGATATCAGAGCTGCCCTGGAAAACAGCCATATGGTTTTTATAACTGCCGGCCTGGGTGGCGGTACCGGCACCGGCGCTGCCCCTGTAATTGCAGAAATAAGCAAGGAGCTTGGCGCTTTAACCGTAGCCGTCGTAACCTTGCCTTTTGGTTTCGAGGGCAAAAAGCGCATGAAACAGGCTCAAGATGGCATAAATGCCCTTAAAGAAGTGGTAGATACGATAATTACCATTTCCAATGATAGGCTTCGCGGTTTGGCATCCAAGAAGGCTACTATGCTGGAGATGTTCAAAAAGGCGGATGAAGTGCTCCTCCACTCTGTGAAGGGAATAACAGATTTAATTATGATGCCGGGCCTCGTAAATCTTGACTTTGCAGATGTAAGGACCATTATGTCTAAAGCAGGTATGGCACTTATGGGCACAGGTGTGGCCAGTGGGGAAAGCAGAGCATTAGAGGCTGCTGAAAGAGCCATATCTCATCCGCTGTTAGAGGATGTCTGCATCGGTGGCGCTGAAGGTGTATTGATGAGTGTGACTTGTGGTTCAGATCTAACCATGGCTGAAATGACTGAGGCCTCTGACCGGATTTATAACGAAGCTGGTGAGGAGGCAGAGATTATTTGGGGCACAGTCCTTGATGACAGCATCGGAGACGAACTTCGAGTTACTGTTATTGCAACCGGCATACAATCTGAAGAACAGAAAAAGACAAAATTTTCAGGAAAAGTACGTGACATCACAGAGGCCGATCTCATCGGAGCTACAAATCTTGACGAACCAACTTTCATTAGAAGGCAAAAAGCGGTGGGGGAAGGTACTGGAGCCCACTACAAAGGGTACAGAGGAATCATAATGGATCACGACGATTTGGATATACCCACCTTTATGAGACGAAAAGCGGATTAGTACATGAATGGCTAGAACTATATGCCACGTAAAGCTAGAGCAACGCATGAAGAGTTTCTGGAATCAGAAAGGGGAACTATACAAAAGGATTGGCGAAACAGAATCCGTGTTGCTCTTGTTTATCCGAATGTCTATCACGTTGGGATGTCAAACCTTGGTTTTCAAAGTGTATATGGTCTCATAAACACTTTTGATGACATTGTATGCGAAAGGGTCTTTCTACGTGAAGGGGGAAACAGGGAAAAAGGACCACCCCGGTCTATAGAATCGGGCAGAAAACTTACAGACTTTGACATCATTGCCTTTTCCACGTCCTTTGAAAACGACTACCTGAATCTTATAACTGTCCTCGCAGAAGCCGGCGTTCCCCTATTATCAGCTGAGCGTCTCCCACCATGCCCTCTCATTATTGCAGGGGGGGTGACCAGTTCACTCAACCCCGAACCTTTGGCGCCCTTTATAGACTGCTTCATAATTGGAGAGGCAGAATCAATCCTGCCAAGTTTTTTCGACACTTACAGAAAACACAAACGAAGAGATACTTTCCTGAAAAGCTTGGCCATAAAGGTTCCAGGAATCTATGTCCCTGCTTTTTACAGTGTTAGTTATCATGCCGACGGCACCATCAGAGAGCTTTTCCCAAAAGAAAAATCCCCCGCCACAGTCAGGCGGGTTTTTTTAGAAGATCTTTCATTTCATGACACATGCAGCGCTATTCTTACTCCACACACTACCTTTGGCGATACATACCTTATAGAGGCGGCACGAGGGTGTCCCCACGGATGTCGATTTTGCGCCGCAGGCTTTGTGTATCGTCCACCACGATTCAGGACATCGGCCCAACTGGAACGTTCCATGGACGAGGCTGCCCTTAATGCCTCAAAAGTAGGCCTTGTGGCTGCTGCAGTAGCTGATATCCCCTGTCTGGAGTCTTTTTGTTCTAAGGCCATCTCGAACAAACTTCAGGTCTCTTTCAGTTCTCTAAGAGCAGATCTTCTAACACCGAATTTCGTGGACCTTTTGAAATATACAGCCACCAAGTCTGCAACCATTGCCCCTGATGCAGGGTCCCAACGGATGCGACGTATAATAAACAAGGGGATTAGTGAAGAAGATATTTTTGAAGCCGTCGAGATGCTCGTGAAAGCGGGCATATCAAACCTAAAACTCTATTTCATGGTAGGTCTTCCTGGCGAGACCATGTCTGATGTGGAGGCCATCATAGCCCTTTGCAACAGGATCAAACGTCATTTTTTAAAGGCCAGTCGTCCAATGGCAAGGCTTGGTCGAATAATAGTAAGTTTAAATTCCTTTGTGCCAAAACCCTTTACACCTTTTCAGTGGGTTCCTCTGGACAACCTCAAGGAACTAAAGACGAAAATTAAACATGTACAAAAGGGATTGAGGCAGGTGCCTAATGTGTGGGTTCACGCAGACCTTCCAAAATGGGCCTATGTACAAGCATTGCTCTCGCGTGGAGACAGACGAACAGCAAATTTGCTACTGCTTGCACTGGCAAACAACGGCAACTGGGCTAAAAC
>CAYSBQ010000033.1:0-20232 GCA_964429315.1 uncultured Desulfobacterales bacterium | reverse complement strand
CGGAAAGTTCCGAAAGCTTGATATCTTTGCCAATCTTGACCCCTGTCTTCACCTCCACGCCAAGGGCAACAATTGCTTCGATCTCCGCGGCTACTACATCTTTTGGGAGACGATACTCGGGCACCCCGACTCTTAACATACCACCTACAATCGGCAATGCCTCAAAGATGGTGACACCGTGTCCAAGGAGGGCAAGATCGTGGGCCGCTGCAAGACCTGCCGGGCCGGAGCCGACCACTGCCACCTTGCGACCTGCTGATTCAATAGCCGAGGCAACCTTGTACTGGTCAGCCCATAAACCATCAGCAGCAAAGCGCTTCAATGCAGCAATGGCAATAGGCTCTTCCACCTGCCCTCGCTTACAAGCCGTTTCACATGGATGCGTACAGATACGACCACATACGCGTGGCAAAGGATTTTGCCTTCTTATGGAGGCAAACGCATCGGCAAACTTCCTTTCGGCAATCAGTTGAACATATTCCCGGACATCGGTCAGGATAGGACAGGCCAATTTGCACGGGGGATGTTTCGTGGAACTATCCTTTATACTGTTTGGCATAAGCGTATTCTCGAAAAGATGCGAGTTAGAACACTTTATTTACAGCAACGGGTCCATGGAAAGCGCCGGATGGCCCTTTTCCTGAAGGAAAGGCAAAATCTCCTCTTCAGAAGTTCCCACAGTCTCATCGGCGATCATATCAAGAAGACCGGGAACTCCTAACTCCTTGGCCTCCTTTTCCAGGCGTGCCCCAATTTCTTCCTTTAAGTGTTTGGGCATCCATACAAGGCGCTTTATCCCACCGTCACCGCTGAGCCACTTCCTCTGTGTGATATTGTACTTACCATGACCAACAAATCCCGGAGCACTAATACCTCCACCAATGGTGCCCGCCAGGGTCGTAAACTTCATCCCACATGGGGTCATATCGCGGAAATCACGATCCACCGTCATTATGCCGTTACATATGGGAAGTACGGCGGCAATACACTCGCAACATCCACAAGTGGTCATCGGATCATAAACAATACTGTAGAAGTTATAATGATCCAGAGCGCCCCGAGAGGCCTTAAGTAAAAACTCGTTACACCCCTTCCACTGCCCTAACTTCTGATCCAGGCACTCGCCCTTGTCCACCGGCTGATTTGGACCTGTAGGATTAATCTCGTTCGATGCCTTGCAATCCATCCAGTTGTACGCCCCGCACAAGCCTGTTCTTTCGGGGCTGACAATGCAGACATGGTTCGGCGCAAAGGACTGACATAGCGTACAAGAGTAAAAGGTCTCAGTACCTTCATCCGTCATTCCTTCAATGCGTGAATCACGGGTTGAATAGACATTCCTAGCCAACCCTAATATCTCGTTGACTTTCTCGTCTTCCGTATAGAGTTTCACCTGGACCTTGTCAAAAATAGCGCCGAAGTCTTCATGAAACTTCGCGTGAAGTATGGAACCGATATCCTTCAACGCAAGGCCCTTCTCCACGGCATCCTTTGAAATCCTGACCCAGGCAATATCTCTTTGCCCAATGTGCATCATGCCCTGGGCATAGTTGATGAAGTGATGGATCTGTCTTTCCAATATCGGTTCAAAGTCGTCTTGCATCTTCCTGCCGGCAAACTCTGCAACAATGGCCAAAGGCAACCTTGATCCGGCTTCAACATCTGTGATGTCAGGGCCAAATAATTCGACCTTCCCGTCTTCTACCTCATTCATCTCTTTCGTAGTTGCCCATTCCACCGCCTGGGTTTTTCCTCCACCGCACTCCAGGTAGAGAGCATCCTTCCGAACACGCTCACCCTCAAATGCAGGACCGTAGGATACTGGGACCGGCACCTCAGAGACAGTTACCTTAAGGCCCCTCACCTCAATGGCCTTGGAAACCAACTGATCATATGGCACATTGGATACAACATGCTCATATGTGCACACACCGGTAGGAAGAATCTCCGGAATCGGTGTATCGGCAATGGTCGGAAACCCGAAATTAATAGCCCCGGCCGCCTGGGCATACCACTCATCTGTCACAAAACCCAATGCCATGGCAAAGGCAAAGATACGGTCTTTGTTATAAATAAGGATCTTCCTGAACTCACCGGCCTTCACCCCCCCGAACGACATAGCCGCCCGAACAGCAAAGCCGGCTGCAAAACAAACAGATGTGGGATCCGGGCCAAAGGGGACAAGACGGGTCGGCCAACCCACCTGTACACCGGCCTCGACCAACTGCTCTGAAAAACGCACCCCCTTATTATCCGCATGCATAAATACATATAGGTTTTTTTTCTGCAACTCCTCAGCCACTTTTTTGGCCATTTGTGGATCTGGGGCGGAACCAAGAATAGCTGCAAAGCCTGGCGCTGTTCCGTCAACAAATTCCACACCACGCTTTCTCAATATGACGTCGTCTGCGGCCCCAAGCCAGATTTGCTTATCAGTCACTTCCTCGCCTGTAAGGTAAAAACTGGGATCTTTGAGGTAGCGAATCGCCTCAATGATCTCATCGGCAAACAGTGTTGCCATGCCGGCATCCAAAGTATGACCAAGATACGGCAAATACATTTTCTCCCTTACAAGAGGAGGCAATAGGAGTCGACAGCGCTCTATGACCTCTTTCATATCTCCTATCTTTTCAACACCTATTCCGAGCATTCCATAAATGACCGGCAGATAATAGGCCGTGTTGGGAAATCCTACCTTCTGGTCAGGCCCCCATTTTTCAAGGGCCTCTTCGTAATCCTTCACAGCCCTGTCCACAAGGCTGTGAGCTCCTCTAATCGCCGCAGATGCAATGATCTTAGACATCTCTTCCTCCTACTGTAAAATCACTTGGCAACCAAATAAGCCATAGGAATTGCAGCGCAGAAAATCACACTGCGTCAAGCTCTTGCCTCATGGCCATATCAAAGAGGACTCTCGTTTTCTTTTCCTGTATTCCCAAAGCCTCTCGCTTTTTATCAATGTGGCGGATCATCATCTGCGCCATCTTTGTGGGATCTTCTTCAACCGCCCACATACCGCCATACAGCTCCTCGATTCCTTTAAACAGGAAGTCGGTCAACATCTTGCTCCCTGTCGTCGGAAAGGTTCTGCCGAATACCACATAGAAGCCGCTGGCCACACAGTACTGACCAATCGAAATGGCTTTTTCACTCATCCACTCTGGAGCGCAGCCAGCAGCAGGAACCTGGCTGATGTCGTCGCCAAGTCCCCCTTCCTTGACAATCTCCGTGGCCGCAATAAGGATTCTACTGTTGTCCACGCAAGAGCCCATGTGCAATACAGGCGGCATCCCCACGGTCTCGCACACCTCTTTAAGGCCGGGACCTGCCAGTTCTGCTGCTTCTGGCCTCAAGAGCCCTTCCCGGCCGCAAGCAGTAGCGGCGCATCCGGTAACTAGTACAAGCACATTGTTGGCAATGAGTTCCTTGACTACCGTCGTGTGCACCTTCCCGGACTCTACCCGACAACTATCGCACCCAACCACTGCACCCACGCCTCGGATACGGCCGTTTATGATGTTGTCATTCAGGGGCCGGTAGGAAGCCCGGAAGGTCCCACCCAGCATATAATTGATAGCCTCGTGGCTAAAACCTGCCACAACGTCCATTTTGCGGTCAGGGATTCTCACCCTTCCTCTTTGCTTGAACCTCCCGATGGCCCGAAGCGTGAGGTCCCTTGCTGTCTCAAGGGCACGCTCAAGTTCAAACTCGATGTGTGTGGCGCCTTCGATCTTGGCCCGTGGCGAAGTCGTAATCAGCTCAGTGTGAAAACATTTTGCTACATTTGCCAGACCCTGCATAACACATTGCACATCCACCAACATGACCTCAACTGCCCCAGTGGCAATCACCACCTCTTGCTGCACAAACCCCCCCGCAATGGGAATGCCACGACGCATTAATACTTCGTTACCAGAACAGCAAACACCTGCCAGGTTAATCCCCTTGGCCCCAACTTCTTTGGCTGCAGCCACGATTTCCGGTTCCTGGGAAACAATTGCCATGGCCTCTGGTACCTGGGGCTCATGGCCATGAATTACGATGTTTACGTGGTCTTCAGAAAGGACGCCAAGGTTTACCACGGCACGGAGAGGAACTGGGGTCCCGAATATGATGTCTTGGAGTTCTGTCGCAATCATGGAAGCACCCCAGCCATCTGCCAGGGCGCAACGTGTGGCCTGAAAAACGAGGTTTTTGTAATCCTGATCGGTTCCCATGTGAGTACGGTGCATGATCTCCACAACCTCGCGGTCAACGCCCCTGGGAACCACCCCCAGCTTGTTCCAAAGTTCTTGTCGCTTGGCAGGTGCCCGTTTGGTCATGACCAGGACACCTTCCTGCTGACCGAATTCGGAAAGAACTTTTTCTCCCAATTCGATCGCAATATCTTCTTTACTGCGGCCTTCGGTCTTGACCTTGTAAAGGTCAGCCATGAAATGAAGCTTCTTTTCGTCCTTGATCTCAAAGGGAGCCTTTCCCTTGGCAGTAGCCAAGAAAGTGAGGGCCATCTCACGCCCATGATCCATGTGAGCCGCAGCCCCTGAGGCAACCATGCGAGAAAAATTGCGTGCCGCAATTGTGGCTGGAGTTGCCCCGCATATGCCAACGGATTCAGCAACACCATCTATCAACATGCACGGGCCAAATGAGCAGTTCCGACAGCATGTGCCGCCCTGGCCAAACAGACAGGGCTGGGCAGACAAGTTCTCCATGCGCTGCACATAGGTCTTTACACCATCTTTAGCCGCCTGTTCCAAAATGCTGGTGCTTGCCTCACAATAGATGCCCTGGCATCCAGCCTTTTGCGTGAAAGGGATTATTTTCCTTGCCATCCTTTTTCCTCCAATATTGGGTCGTTATTGGTCACTGGTCAATAAACGATACAGGATATAAGGCGCCGGATTCTTGACGTCGGATCCGGATACCGGTCACTGAAGACTGCTCACTATCTTCCCCTCACACCTGACTATTCACTGTTTACTGTTTACTATTCACTGCTCACTCTTCAATTCGCACCGATGGTTGCCTTCGCTGCCTCTACAGTATTCTTCATAAGCATGGTAATGGTCATCGGGCCCACGCCGCCAGGCACCGGTGTAATAGCAGCGGCTTTTTCCTGTACCGAGTCAAAGTCGACATCGCCAGCCAGTATGCCTTTCCCCTCGGGAGTTTTTCCAATACGATTGACGCCTACGTCAATTACTACAACCCCGTCTTTAACCATATCAGCAGTAATTGCCTTCGGCTGACCAATGGCAACAACGAGGATGTCCGCCATTTTGGTGAAGGCTGCCAGGTCTTTTGTCCCTGTGTGGCAAAGTGTTACAGTGGCATTTCCTCCTGGGGAACGTTGTAACATGAGATTCGCTATGGGTTTGCCCACAATATTACTTCTTCCCACCACGACCACATGTTTTCCCGAAGTGTCAGTGCCTGAACGTTTCAGCAGCTCCATAATCCCGTGAGGCGTACACGGCAGAAAGCGGCCGGTGCCAATCATCAGTTTGCCAACATTGACAGGATGGAAACAGTCTACATCCTTGTCAGGATCGATTGCATAGATCACACGTGTGGCATCAATGTGCTTGGGCAGAGGAAGCTGCACCAGAATGCCATGGATATTGGGATCATTGTTGAACTTTCTTACCAGTTCCAGCAAATCGCCTTCTGACGTATCGGCAGGAAGATCGGTCCTGACAGAATTGATGCCGAGCTTGTTACATGCCTTTTCCTTTTGTCCAACATAGACTTTTGAACCAGGGTCTTCCCCCACCAAGATCGTGGCCAATCCTGGTGTCAATCCGTGCTTTGCCTTTAGCTCTTCGATTTCCACTGCAATTTCTTCCCGGATTTGCTTAGAGATCTCTCCACCTTTGATTAGTTGTGCTGCCATGACAAACCCTCCCTTTTGCCGCTTAGAATCATAAACGAACACTTTCTATGGCGCGTTTCATTTTATCAAGAAACCCCTGGTCAATATCACAAGTTTCACAATCGTGATTGTTCGAACAGCTCCCCAGCGCAAGGTCTCCCATATTCATCACCCGGTGCCCTGGGGGGCCGGGATCCCCCGTCATTTCTATACAACCCGTCGGACAGATGTAGGTGCAGGTGCCGCAGCCAATGCAGACATCTGATTCCATGCCAAATGGTGTATTCACCTCACGCTCAATACCCCGGCTGGCGAAGCTGATGGCGCTAACACCCACCATCTGCTCACATGCACGAACGCACAGACCGCATAATATGCACCACTGGTCTCCCTTTTTCTTAAAACCAACCGCCTCGACCCCCATCTTTTCGGCCAACTGCCGAATCCCTGGCACATCAGGACACCTGGCCAGAAGCAGTTCCATGACCATCTTGCGTGTCTCTATGACCCGATCGCTGGACGTCAAGACCGTCAGCCCTTCTTCCGCAGGGTAGTTGCACGATGTTACAAGCTTGGAACGGTTTCCCCGGAACGCTTCGACAACACACAAACGACAGGACCCAAAGGGCTGCAAACCCTTATGGTGACACAGCGTGGGGATGGAGATCCCGAGCTGGTTGGCCGCCTCAATAATAGGGGTATGCCGCTCCACATGAATAATCTGTCCGTCTATAGTCAATGTAACCATCATTTTATTTTACTAACACTGCCTCCTTTTTACACAGGCTGAAACATATACCGCACCTGATACATTTTTTCTCATCTATCACATGAGGCTTCTTCTTTTCCCCGGAAATAGCCTCTTCAGGGCATTTCACGCGACACAATGTACAACCATTGCACAGCTTTTCATCAATATAGTAGTCAAACAGATTTCGGCACACACCAGCTCGGCATTTCTTGTCAAATATGTGCGCCTCATACTCATCCCTAAAATAGCTAATCGTACTCAGCACCGAATTTGGCGCTGTGCCGCCCAGGGCACACAAAGAAGCATCCACCATAAAGGAAGCTAGCTTTTGCAACAGCTCTAGGTCTCCTTCTTGGCCATGGCCTTCACAGATATTCGACAATATCTCATGCATCTGCTTGAGACCCTCGCGGCACGGTACACACTTGCCGCATGATTCATACATCAGGAAATTTATGAAATACTTGGCCGTATCCACCATGCAGTTGTTCTCGTCCATGACGATCATGCCGCCCGAACCCATGATGGCACCCAATTGCTTCAGACTGTCGTAGTCCACAGGTATGTCTATCTTATTCATGGGAATACACCCACCCGAAGGCCCGCCTGTTTGAACCGCCTTAAACTCCTTGTCCCTTTTTATCCCTCCGCCAATGTCAAAGATGATCTCGCTAAGGTTAATACCCATGGGCACTTCCACAAGGCCCGTATTTCTTACCTTGCCCACCAGGGAAAATATTTTGGTCCCTTTGCTCGTATCAGTGCCGGTATCAGCATACCACTGTGCTCCGCGGTTAATGATAAGAGGCACGTTGGCCCACGTCTCTACATTGTTCAACGTGCTCGGCCTGTCCCATAGCCCGCTTTCTACCGTGTGAACGTACTTGGCCCGGGGTTCGCCCACTCTGCCTTCCAAAGAATTCATCAAGGCCGTAGATTCCCCACACACAAAGGCACCTGCCCCCCTGTTTATCCGTATAGTAAAATCAAAACCCGTGCCCAAGATGTCTTCGCCCAGCAGCCCCAGCGACTCAGCCTGCCTAATAGCTTTTGACAAGTGCTCGACAGCAATCGGATACTCATCCCTGACATAAACAAAGCCCTCATGAGCACCAATGGCGTAGGCCCCTATGATCATGCCCTCGATAATACTGTGTGGGTCGCCCTCCATCAAACTTCGGTCCATAAAAGCCCCAGGGTCTCCCTCATCACCATTGGCTATCACATATTTGATAATTCCAGGGGCCTCACGGCAGGAGCGCCATTTTTTGCCGGCAGGAAAACCGCCACCGCCACGGCCTCGTAACCCCGACGCCTCCACCGTCTCGATAATTCCCATGGGCTTCATGGTGGTCAAAGCCTTAGCAAGCGCGCCATATCCACCTGGTGCCAGATAGTCCTCAATGTCCGTTGGATCTATCTTGCCCGCATGATGGGACACTGTCTTGCTTTGGTGCTGGTAAAAAGGAATATCTGCTTCCCGCCTGATCTTTTCTCCGCTCTTGGGATCACGATATAGTAATCGATCCAGGACCTCGCCTTTTACAATTGTTTCTGAGAGAATCTCGGGGACATCCTTTGGTTTGACCTTTTGATAAAGGATGTTGCCAGGCTCAATAACCATCACAGGGCCGATCTGACAAAAACCGTGGCAGCCCGTTTTCTTGATAGTGACCTTGTCGTCAAGGTTTGTTTCCCTGACCTGATTCTCCAACGCCTCGGCCACCTCCGACGAACCTCTGCCACGGCACCCTGTGTTGCAAAGCCTGATAACCTTCTTCCCAACATCGCGATTGTGAACGATTGATTCTCTGTAGTGCTCCAGTTGTGAACTGCTCTTAATCTTTTCCATCTTCAGTAGAACCTGATCCTGTAGAGTAAGCAGATAATATCTTTTCAACACTGCCGGGTGTCACAGCGCCATAATAGTCCTCACCCACCATGGTAACCGGAGCCAGCGCACAGGTACCGACACAGTTAACCGTCTCCAAGGAAAACATCCTGTCCTCGGTTGTCTCCCCTTCACTGATACTCAGAGTACGCTCGATCTGCTCCAGGTTTTGCACGGCTCCGTTGAGATGGCAGGCCGTCCCCAGACAAACCTTCACAATATGGCGGCCCCTCGGCTGTAAGCTAAAGGACTTGTAAAATGTGGCTATGTAGTAAACACGAGACAAAGGGACTTCTAGCTTCCTGCCAATATATTGCATCGTTTCCTGAGGCAGGTAATTCTCCAGGCGCTGAACATCCTGCAAAATACCTATCAACGCATCATGTTTGTATGCGTAATTCTGTAATATCTCATCAACTTTTTCAAAACTCATTCTTTTCTCCGACTCCTTAACCAAAATATTTTAACCCTTGGTGTGCTTCCTCCAGCACGGCATAGTATGTGACCCACAAAACCCTTCCCTTACCTTTAAAAACATTGTCCTACGACACAAATCCTGTAAGTAGGGATTTACTTCCTCAAGCCTTTTTAAAAACCCTTTATCCACATAACCCCCGTCCACGGCCATTTTTCTGAGCTCCGTGGCTACTCGACTGAATTTTATCTCCTGAGGACACACGAAGAAACACGAGTTGCACAGACAGCAAAACCAGATGAGATCCGAGCTGAGCACCTCCTTGCGCATACCCAGCAAGATCATGTGAATCATGCGCCTGGGGTCAAAGTCTTCAATGACTTCATGGACAGGGCATATCCCTGTGCAGGACCCACAAGTGTAACAAGGCTTGATACTTTCCAAACCTATCTTCTTGGCAACCTCATCTTTGAAACTAGGGTCCAATTCACTAAAATATATACCCTCTGCCTTGTCATTTGTCATTTTGTTCACTTTGCTCGCTGTCGTTTGTTATTGTTCACCGGTTGGGACGTTTAAGCCCCAATCAACCTGTCAGGTTCTACAAGCCCCTTCTTCTCAAGTTTCTTGAAATGGGCGACTACATCATCAGAAGTAATACCTAAAAGCCCAGCCAGTTCTTCCGCCTCACGAGGGCTGTCCTTCAAGTACAATAGCAACCCGTTCTTGGCCATCTCGCTTGCAAGGGCCTTGTCCATATCTGCCTGCAACTTATGATCAGAGGGAATCTCCCGATAAGCCCCTTCGTGCTTCATATACTTGGCCTGTCTAGCAAAGACCATTCTAAGGCGTTTGCCTTCAAGAGCCATCTTGGCAGCCCTCAACTTGACCATTAGGTCCTCAGGGTCCAAGTTCTCGATAGAACCGAGAGGTCCGAGCTTTCTAATCCTTTCCGTAAATTCCGTGACAAGTTTTACAAAACGTGGTGCCTCGGCGGCAGACACCCACTCCAGGGATAATCTTTCGGAATTGACTTTGAGATCCTTCAAGATGCGGGTGACCAGATTGTGCTTGTTTATGGCTTCGTAATTACCGTCCCGGTAAT
This sequence comes from uncultured Desulfobacterales bacterium, assembly GCA_964429315.1. Lineage (GTDB taxonomy): Bacteria > Desulfobacterota > Desulfobacteria > Desulfobacterales. The sequence goes on along the minus strand of CAYSBQ010000033.1, from coordinate 10,198 downwards.
GGCATTCGCCCAGGTGTCAGCCGCCTACAAAGATACCATCGGCTCCATGGAGAAAGCCGTCTATGAGAAACATAGCGTCTATTCGCCCAGTACACATCACCCGGATCGTACGGATGTTGGGCGGATATTGAAAACGCGACACCCCTGCAGCATCTGCCGCTGCATAACAGCACCAATGGCACAAAAAACCCAGAATCCTTGGTTCATACTTGTTGTTCGTCATTTTTGATCCATTCCACCCTTCGACCACTTAACTACTCAACCAACACTGGCCATTGACTCTCCAAAAGCCTTTATCTGCCGCCCAATCTGCCCGTCCGTAAAACGACCCATGGCGATTGCCCTTGTTGGACAGTATGAGGAGCACACACCGCACCCCTTGCAGGCCGCTGCAACAAATTTTGCTTTCTTGACCTTACCCACCTTAGTCATTCTGATTGCACTGTACGGACACAGATGCGCACAAATACCGCAGCCGATACACTGATCTATGTTGCATGATGCGACAATCGGTTCTGCAGTCACATGTCCCTTTCCTAACAAGATCGCTGCCTTGGCCGCGGCTGCCTTTGCATGCGAGATGCACTCATCGACCGGCTTGGGAAACTGCGCCTTACCGCATAGATATATCCCGTCCACATAAGAATCAACGGGTTTGAGTTGTGCGTGGGACTCCAAAAAGAACCCATCTGCAGAAAGAGGCACCGTTAGCTGCTCAAGTAGAGCCTTGTTTTCATAGGGAACCATGGCACTGCTTAGAGCCAAAAGATCAGCATCGATGATTAGATTCTTCCCCATGAGCGGATCTTTGGTCGTAACCCTTAGCTTCCCATCAACTTCCTCTACAACAGGCTTTTGCTCTAGGCTGAAACGCACGAACGCGATGCCACGATCCCTGGCCTGATTGTAGTATTTCTCTCTGAATCCAAATGTCATGATGTCCCTATAGAGAATCGTCACGTTGGTGTCAGGGCTGATCTCCTTTATCTTCAAAGCGTTCTTGATCGCCTGGCCGCAACAAATTGCACTACAGTAAGTATGGTTCTCATCTCTTGAACCCACACACTGGATCATTACCACGTGATTCAGGTCTTTGGGGTTGACTTCTCCACCGGCCAGCCTTTGCTCCAAGGCCTGTTGCAGCAAAACACCCCCATGCTTACCGTACAAATACTCATCTGGCTCATAGGAAGTGGCACCTGTGGCAATGATAATAATGCCATGTTTTATTGTCACGGTCTTTCCGTTCTCCAAGACCCGTGTCTCGAAGTTTCCTACAAATCCTTCAATTTCTATTATGTCTGTTCCAGTAAGCACGTGGATCTTTTCATTCTCCGCTACTTCCCGGATGAGTTGTTCGCAGAATTTTTGCGGGTCAGGGCCCTCCAAGGTGAAATAGGTCTGACGGAGACTTCCCCCAAGCTCTGAGGAATGTTCCACCAGGTAGCATTCAAAACCCTGTCGGGCCAGGCTTAGGGCCGCAGTCATCCCGGAGAGCCCACCGCCAATGACCAACCCTTGGGGAGTCACATCTATGATTTCTTCAGACAGGGGCTCAATTTCTCTCGCCTTGGCAATAGCCATACGAATCAAGTCCTTGGACTTTTCGGTGGCCTCCTCCTTTTCGTGCGCGTGGACCCAAGAGCATTGGTCCCGTATATTGACCATCTCGATCAAACATTTGTTAAGGCTGGCCTCCCTTAGAGTGTCCTGAAAGAGTGGCTCATGGGTCCGCGGTGTGCAAGCTGCAACCACTACTGCATTGAGATTGTGTTTGGCTATGGTCTCTGCAATCAAGACCTGGGTATCGGAAGAACAGGAGTAAAGATTCCTTTCCACCATGACCACGTCATCAAGTGTTTCTGCATACTCGCTCACCGCTACAACGTCCACAACGCCGGCGATGTTCTTGCCGCAATGACACACAAACACTCCTATTCTCGGCGATTCACCAAGGTCTGAGCGCTCTTCGGGGTATGTCTTTTCCTTTGCCAGCACGCCCCTGGCGGGTGCCAACAACTCTGCTGCAGAGGCTGCTGCACCTCCGGCCTGAATGACACTGTCGGGTATGGCTTTAGGTCCTTGAAAAGCACCAGCCACAAAAACGCCTTCTCTTGTTGTATCAAGGGGCGAAAAGAGTTCAACATCACAGAAACCTTGCTGGTTGAGCCCAATGCCCGTGGCCATGGCAAGGTTGCTGTTTCCTTTGGGAGCCTCAAGTCCGTGGGCAAGCACCACCAAATTGAAAGCGTCTTTTCTTAACGCACCGTCTTCTGTTACGTACTTCAGGGTGAGATCATTGGTCGCAGGATCTTCCTTAACTTCAGAGACTCTGCTTCTCACAAATTTTACGCCTTGGGCTTTGGCTCGCCGATAAAAGGTCTCAAAACCCTTTCCGTACATGCGCATATCCATAAAAAATATGGTTATGTCGAGGTCTGGCTCGTGCTCTAAGGCCACAATGGCATCCTTGACCGCATATTTGCAGCACACGGCCGAACAGTATTCGTTGCCACAACTCTTGTCCCTGCTACCCACGCATAAAACAATAGCAATTTTGTCGGGCTTTTTCAGGTCCGACGGTCTGATGATCTCGCCCATGGTAGGCCCAGAGGCACAGCAAATCCGTTCAAACTCCAGGCCTGTGACAACATTGGGGGCATCGCCGTAACGATAGGCAGGCAGTCGTCCTGGGTCAAAAGCGGAAAAACCCGGAGCTAAAATTACCGCTCCCACATCCAGCGTCAGAAATTCTTCTTTCTGGCTGAAATCTATGGCCCTTCTCTGGCAAGCAGAGGAACAGATCTGACAGACCCCATGGCTCATGAAGAGGCACTTGTTCGGGTCTATGTGGGGAACCGCGGGAACCGCCTGCAGAAACTGGATGTGTACGTTCTTGACGGTCGACAGGGATTCATTATACGAATCCGGTACGAGCAAAGGACAGTATTGGCTGCACTCCCCACAATTCGTACACAGGGCTTCATCAACGTAGCGGGGCTTCTTGAGCAGATGAACCTTGAACTGGCCGGCCTGGCCTTCGATCTCCTTGACCTCAGCCAAAGTGATAATTTCTATGTTGGGATGTCTGGCAGACTCAACGAGCCTGGGGGCCAAGATTCAGATAGAACAGTCATTCGTCGGAAAGGTCTTGTCAAGGGCAGCCATGCCGCCACCTATAGCAGAGGATTTCTCCGCCAAATAGACATGAAAACCCATATCAGCCAGATCCGTGGATGCCTGTATTCCAGACATGCCGCCACCCACGACCATGACTGCACCACATGGATTCGAGGGGGAGACGACTTTTTCCTTCATATTTTCCTTCCTATTGACAATGCAATCGAGATCGTTTGTTGGTTATCGTCGATCAGTTGCCATTTATCATTTATCAATGATCGATAATCATGATCGATAATAAATGTTCAATGACCAATTTAGAATAGTCCTTTCACTTTTCCCGTATTCACATCAACATCAACGCGCCGAAAAGCCGGATTTGAGCAGGTTCCCGGCATTAGGCTTATGGCGCCTGCACAGGGACACAGAAATTTCGCGCCGGAATATATCAGCACATCACGAATCGGCAACGTCCAACCCTTGGGAACGCCCTTTAAAGTCGGGTCGTGGGTCAGGCTAAGATGTGTCTTTACCATCATAGTGGAATAATCATCGTACTTGGGATCATCCTCAAGCATCTTTGCCTTTTTCTCTGCCTCAGGCGCCCAAGCCACCCCGTCTGCCCCGTAGACTTCCTTGGCAATCAACTCGACCCTGTCACGCAGCTTTGTTTCCAGAGGATAAAGAAAATCAAAATCGTTTTCTTCATTACAGGCATCAATAACTGCATCTGCAAACTCCAAGGCGCCATCCCCACCATCAGCCCAGTGAGTTGATTTGGCACAGCGTGCCCCAGCTGCTTCGGCCGCTTTTTTGACTGCTTTGATCTCGGCATCCGTATCTGTATGAAAACAGTTTATACAAACCACCGGATTGATGCCTGACCTGCGCACGGTCTTTATATGGTGGACCATATTCTCCATGCCCTTTTCTAACAACCCCATGTTTTCTTTTGTGTATTCCTCGGGCATAGCAAGACCTGCAACGACCCTCGGACCGCCACCGTGCATCTTGAGGGCGCGGATCGTAGTTGTCAATACGGAAACATGGGGTTTTAGGCCACTGTTTCTACACTTTACGTTCCAGAATTTCTCAAACCCGATGTCAGCCCCAAAACCACTCTCAGTAACATGATAGTCGAACATCTTAAGGCCGATACGATCGGCAATAATGGAAGACTGGCCAACAGCAATATTGGCAAAAGGGCCGGCATGTACCATACAAGGCTGATACTCGGCGGTACACATGAGTGTGGGATTTATCGTGTTTCGCATCCATGCCGTCATGGCGCCGCCTACTTCCAAATCACCGGTAGTAACAGGCCTGCCGCTTTTGTCAAAAGCCAGGGTAATCTCATCTAACCGTTTCCTGAGATCTGCCAGATTACGAACTATGGAAAGGATGGCCATACACTCAGAACCCACGGCGATACCGAACTTTGACTGCATGGTAAATCCGTCGTAACGTCCGCCCATGCCGATAACAATGTTCCTTAAGGCTTGGGCACAGTAATCGATGATCCAGCCCATTTCCACCTGGGTAGGATCTACATCGATTCTGCGCATACCGGTAAGCCTTTGCAGCTGTTCGTCATTGTAGTTGCGCTCATGCTGCATACGGGCGGTAAGAGCAACCATAGCCAGATTGTGGGCATTCATGATGTCATTGATATCCCCGGTTAAGCCAAGAGAAAACTCTGTCATTGGAATAATCAACGACTTACCGCCTCCGGCCGCAGTCCCCTTTATATTCATTGTGGGCCCACCTGAAGGTTGCCTGAGGGCGCCGCCGACGTTTACCCCACGCTTGCCAAGACCTTCCATCAGACCGCACGAAGTAGTGCTTTTCCCCTCGCCCAGCGGGGTCGGAGTAATGGCTGTAACCTCAATATACTTTCCGTCAGACTTGTCTTTCAGACGATCCATGATCTTCAAAAAATCAAGCTTGGCAAGCCGCCCCATAGGAAGGATCTCATTCCGCTTAAGGCCAAGTTTTTCCTGCCACTCTTCAGGCGTAGGCATCTTCTTTTCCGCATCTTCTGAAATCTGCCAGTCCTTGTACTTTGTTGGATCTAAGGCCATAAGCAATTCTCCTTTTGTTTCCATTAGTTACAGATTGAACCACTCACAACGGGGGGATAACACAGAGTAACAGAGGCGGACGCTATCACTTTTTTTCTGCTAAGGCAAGTATTTCAAAAAAAATATTTCCGCAAATCATGTGACCCAAGATTCTGTCCATTGACACATCGCCAGTTTCTTTCTATGCTTTATCGTCTCAATCGTAATGTTGGAATAGTGGACATGAAGTGTCCAAGAGGTGCTTGCTCATGCGTTGGAAATTGATATTCGGTATCCTTGCCGTTCTTGTCGCCGTACTCGGCATAACAATATATATAATCCTGTCTAGCTACGATTTCAATGATCTTAAGCCACAAGTAGTTCAGGCAGTCAAGGATGCTATCGGACGTGAACTGACCCTGGCAGGTGATGTAAAACTTGATATTGGGCTAACTCCGGCACTCGTAGTAAATGATGTCAGCCTTCAAAACGCACCATGGGGATCGCGCGCCAAGATGGCAAAAATCAAGCGTCTGGAGGTTCAGGTTGCAATTCTTCCATTGATTAGTGGCACCATTGAGATCAAACACCTAGTCCTCGTGGAACCAGATATTCTGATTGAAACCAACAAGTCAGGCAAATCAAACCTTCAATTCAAAATCGCCGGGGAGGGTAGACTTCCAGAAAAAAAGGAACATATAAAAGCCCAACCCAAATCTCAGTCATTACCCCTGGTTTTTAATCGCGTTCGCGTTGAAAAAGGGCGTCTCATTTATAGAGATGGCCTTTCGGATCGGGTCTACGATCTGACTCTGGACAAAGCTACAGTAGTTTCAGGCCCTGACAGTCCTATAGAGTTGAAACTTAATGGGAGCTATAACAACAAGGCATGCGAGGTCACGGGTGCATTTGGCCGGCTAGCCGAGTTGATTGATCCTGACAAGCCTTGGTCAGTGAAGCTTGAGGCCAAAACGGCCGATTCCACTCTGAAGGTCAATGGAAACGTCACGAACATACTGAATGGAACGGGCCTTGATATCACTGCACACGTCAAAGGCAAATCCGTGCCTGAAATTCTAAAACTATTCAATGTCACTGACGTGCCGGATGTAGGACCTTTTGAAGTTTCCGGCAGACTCACAGACTCCGGTGGCAGGCTTGCCATAACAGATCTTGAGTTCGAAGCAGGCACAAAAGAGCTGATCAGCATAAAACTTGAGGGCACAATCAAAGATCTCACAACGATACAAGGAATAGATCTTGATTTTTCCGTTGAAGGAAACAACGCGGCAAACCTGGAATCTATAACCGGTCAGCCACTACCCCTTGAAGGGCCTTTCAACCTGTCCGGCCACGCCTTTTGCCCATCAGAAAAGGTATACAAAATCACCGACCTTAAGGCTTCTATTCAAAAGAGCCGTTTTGAGGGGACAGGAACCTTGAATCTAGAAGCTAAAAGGCCGCTACTAGCGGCGACCCTCCAATCTCAGGTGCTCAACCTGCGCCCGATACTGCTGGGAAAACTCGACAAGAAGACAGATTCTCCAGCCAAGATTGCCCAATCGCCTTCCAGAAGAAACAAGGTCTTTCCCGAGACACCCTTACCACTCGAAGGGTTGGGGCTGATAAACGCTGACATTAAAATCGAGGCCGAACAACTGCTGATGCCAATGTTTTGCCTTAAAGACTTTGCCGGTCATATACTCCTCAAAAACGGACATCTTACCATAAAACCCCTTGAGTTCATGATGGCCAATGGCACGTTTGAAGGTCATTTTGAGCTTGAACCAACCGACAAGGCGCCGACAATTATGACAACCTTTCAGATGGACGGATTAAACCTCGGCAATATGTTCGAAGAACTAGGCATAAACAATATCCTGGACGGAACCTTCGACATAGAAGTCGATCTTCGCGGACAAGGGTCTTCTGTGGCACAACTCATGGCAGGCCTTAACGGCAAAGCAACCGTAATCATGAAAGACGGAAACATGGATGAAAGACTCCTAGATCTCCTAGGCGCCGACTTGACTTCCGGCCTCCTAAAATTACTAAACCCATTCAAAAAAAAGTCGGAATATACCAAGATCAACTGCTTTGTTGTCGGATTGGATCTTCAGGAAGGCCTTGCACAAAGCACTGCGTTACTTTTAGACACCGATCAAGTTACTGTAATCGGCCGTGGCAAGGCTAATCTTAAAATCGAGGAACTTGATTTATCCCTAAAGCCATCCCCAAAAAAAGGTCTAGGGATAAAGGGCCTTGCCAATCTCAGCCTGAGTCTTGGGCAATTAACAAACCCCCTTAAGCTGGCCGGCACATTTGCCAAGCCGTCACTAACACTTGATCCCACTGAAACAATCCTTACTCTGGGTAAGGCGGTTGGAGGTGTGGCTTTGTTCGGCCCTGTCGGCATTGCTGCAGCACTGGCTAGTGGCAAGTTGGGTGATAAGGATCCCTGCCTTGCCGCGATTGAGGCAGCCGAGAAAGACACTAGGTAGTGGCCATCCAGAAATGGCCTTTTTGACAAGGGGTAATAAACAGGTTTTATTTGACAATGTCTTTAAAACCACATAGTTTTGCAGCTAGTATCTATCTATAAATGGTTTTTTGTGCCATTTCGCTTTCTTCTAACCGTCAATATGGCAGTAGTCAGCCCATGGATACATTCGCCACTATCGTAGAGCGTGTCAAACAAAAAAAAGGGGCTTATGCCACCTACGGGTTTGATAAACTGGAGATGGCTGCGCTCAACACCTTCTTTGACCTCGCCCAGGAATATGACGGCCTGGAAAATCTATACCTCATAAGTATTATCGTACCTCACATCTTTTTCGAGATACAAAACACCCTCTACATGATCGAGCCAAAGACTAAAACCGTAAAGCCCGTGGCAAACAGCCATTCAGGACTTGATAACATACAAGGTAATATACCAGACTATATCAGGATTGCTCATAGCCCATACCAACACGATAGCTCATATATTGTGCCAATCCCCGGCAAAAGAACCCCTTTGAGTCGCATCTTGTTTTATGGCTCAGACGATATCATTGGCATCTTTGCCGCAACACGCCGGGGCGGCTTTACAGAGGCAGAGCTTTTTTTTATCGAAAAGTACGTAAACCGCATAGGCTACAACCTCTACAACAAATTCCTGGCTGAACAAAACTGCCAGCACCTTAAGTTCATAAATAATTTAGTAGCAGATATAGAACACAACGTTATTGTACCCAATCTGCGCTATAAACACTATATTAACAGAATCACAAAGTACTTGAATACAAACAAGGAAATCGAAAATGCCCTGCACGATATTGTTGATGAAGTAAAGGTCAAAGATTCAGATTTGTATGCCAAGCTAAGCGCAATTGTCGAGCATATGGTTGTAATCAATCGAGCCACATTCAATGAACAAGAAAAAATTGGGCAGCACTATAAATACAACAGCCTTTTTTTGGAAACTCTATTGCGACCGGATCATTTCCTGTATGGCCAGTATATATTGAAGAAAACATCATGCTACCTTTGGGAAGATATCATCCTGCCGCAACTGGAACGATATACGGATGACTTTGCCCAAAAAGGCATCAAGGTTAACAAGATCATTAAGGAGCAACGGGAACCCGAAGATATCGAAGTAAAGGCCGACAAGGGGCTAATAGCCCAAGTAGTAGCTAATCTTTTCTCAAATGCCGCAAAATACACTGAATCTGTTGTAGATGAGTCGGGAAAAAGCGTAAGGAAGGTCCATTGCAATGTATCTCAACTTATAGATTTTTTTGGATATGGACAGAATGCAATACGCTTCAACGTCCTTTCTTCCGGACAACCCATTAGCAAAAAATATTCTGCCCGCATCTTTGAAGAAGGATTTCGAATAACTCATCAAGATCTAACAAAAGGCGCCGGACACGGCCTTCATTTTGTCAAAAACGTTGTCGAAGTGCATGGAGGTATCGTAGGTCATAGCCCAAAAGAGGCCGGCAATGAGTTCTTCTTTGTTATTCCTCAGTAGTGAAGAATCCACGCTCAACGAATCGGAGACTCAAAGAACATGGTTTCTCACTCTGGGATGAAACGCACGGCCCAATTCTTGCAATTCCACCTAAAACCCTGTCAACGTATATGGAGAGTACAGGCATGAGTTTTTCCAATTTGCTTCTCGTTTCTTTACTTTTATTCATCCCCACGTTGTGGGCAATTATAAACATAGCTCTTCGGGACTTCGGCTCCATCAAAAAAAAGGCCATTTGGGGACTTTTTGTTGTATTCGTTCCGCCCATTGGAGGTGTCGTCTACTTCGTAGTCTACCAAATCAAGAAAATTGCAAAAAAAGAGCGGCAATCTTGATGAACTCGTAAAAAATAGGTGCCCCTATGTATCACATTGCAAGTGAAGAAACCTACCATCACGGAGAGATTCTCTTCAAAGAAGGAAGTTCCGGAGACTGGATCTACGTGGTGCAGTCAGGCTCGGTAGAGATCTCCAAGACAATTGAAGACCACAAGTACGTTATTGAGGTGCTGGAAACTGGAGATATATTCGGAGAAATCGATTTTTTGGGAGGAGTTGGACGAATAGCCACGGCTAGAGTTATAGGAGAAACCACGGTTGGAATTATAGACCGTGAATTTCTGGATCAAGAATTCAACAAACTATCGGAAGATTTCAGGCTAATACTCGTTGCGGCAGCTCACAAGTTAAAGAAAATGACCGACAGGGCCACTGAGTTTACGGCCCGAAAGGAGCCTCGGGTCTCAAAGGTCTTGCCGGTCATGTTCAAGTTCGGAGACACCCTTATCAAGGGTTTCCTGGGCAATATGAGCACCTGGGGCCTTTTCATACAAACCGACAATCCGCTGAAACCCGGCCACAAATTCTCGCTTAAGCTGAACCTACCAGGTATTAAAGAAACCCTAACACTTAAATGCGAAGTCGTCTGGGCGAGGATACGCCCGGAAGGCCCACACCGCCCCAAGGGCATGGGAATCAAATTCCGGGATATAGATATGAAG
>CAYSBQ010000032.1:0-20396 GCA_964429315.1 uncultured Desulfobacterales bacterium | reverse complement strand
TCAACTATATGCCTGTGGTTATTTTTTCGCATGCCTTGATCTTGAACAAAAATCCCTATTTATGGATGGCCACTAACTCGTTGACATTGTTTCGTTCAATCTCCCTGGACGGGTGTCGGTGGCAGATTTGTGGCACGAAGATTGCTGCATCCCTTGTCATGCTTGCTGCTTTTAAATCACACGTTACAAAACCTGAAGGCGGTTTCACCATCATAGAGCTGATGGTCGTTCTTGGCATCATTGGTATTGGATTGGCTATCGGTATTCCTACCTATCATGTAACCATTAAGCCGACAGCCGATTTGAACGGAGCAGCGCGGCAACTCTTTTCTGATATTCAGCTGACAAAGCTCAGGGCGGTGAGTGAAAACGTCGTTTATGGCTTGGATTTTGTTGCGGGACCAAGTTACATCGTCTTCATAGATAATAATGGCGACTCCCAACGCAATGGAGGGGATCAGGACGTAAAAACCGTCAATCTTAAAGCTGATTATACAACGGTTAAATACGATATAGCAAAAGGCGGTGGAGACGGGATCAGTTTTGCTAATAATGCCTTTGCAATGACTTCGCGGGGATTGCCGACCGGCGCTGGGAGTGTTTTTCTAACTAATTCCAAAGGAGAATCAAGGGAGATTTCCGTCAATATCATGGGTGGTGCAAGGATAATGAAATCGTGATTTGTTGAATGGGTTTTCGTACTTATGAATCTACTTATAAACAAAAAAGCTTTTAGCATCCTTGAAGTGCTCATTGCCATTGTGATCCTTTCTATAGCTATTATGGGGCTTGCCACGTTGCAATCCCGAGGTATACGCGGGAATGATCTGGGAAACCGGACAAGCCAGGCTGTGGCACTTGCTCAGGATCGGCTTGAGCAGTTGATTAATTCCGGTAGTGGTACGAATTATCCTTTATCTGCGCCAAGCCCAAATCCTTTTCCTGACGCGAACAATCCCATTGACGAAACCGGCGCTGCCGGTGGCGTTTTTACAAGAACCTGGCAGCTTCAAAACGATATGCCAATCAACACTTATCAAACTATTACAGTGACAGTAGATTGGATTGACATTGTTGGGCAACACACGGTGAGTGCTAATAGTGTCATATCGAGTGATGGCTACTAGTATGAGTGTTAGAATGATGAATTTGCTTAAAGTCGATCGAGGATTCACGTTGGTAGAACTCCTGGTAGCTATGGCCATGGGGCTTGTAGTCCTTGGAGCCGTCCTTAATATATTTATACACCAGAACCAAACCAATGCCGTTCAGCAGGAAGTAGTCTATGCGCAGCAAAATGTTAGGAGTGCTATGGACCTAATGGCGCGTGACATTAGGTCGGCCGGGTATGATCCGGCATATCCCCCTAGTGGACTTGTTGCTGTTCCAGCTGCAACCAGCACAAGTATTCAAATTAGGGCAGACTTGAATGGCGATGGAGATACTTCAGATACAAGTGAAGATGTGACATACGCTCTACTTGTAGATGATACAGATGCAAGCAGGCGCTGTCTGGGTCGGGGTGGAACCAGGATAGTTTATTATGTTGTACCCAACAGCCTTTGGTTTACCTATTACAAGGCTGACGCCAGTACTTTCGTTCCGGCGAGCCAGGCAGACCGTGATGATATCCGTGCTGTCGGTATTCAGTTCCATGTCCATACTGAAAACGAAGATGCCAACTATACAGGTGGTTATGACATAAATGCTTCAGGTTCAGGAACCTGTAGGCTTAGGGCGCTTGCCACTACAGTCCGCATCCGTAATCTAGGTTTTCAGGACCTGGAGTAGGAGGGATGGTTTGAAGACTATTAATAATGAAAAAGGTGCAGTGCTGGTTGTAGCCCTTATTATTATGGGCTTGTTAGTCGTAATTGGTACGGCCATTACCATGACTTCGTCCATTGAACTTAATATTGCACGCAATGAAAGGGTGGGCCAAACTGCATTTTACCGGGCGGAAAATGCTCGGGTTATAGCTTTCAAGGTAATTCGGTCTGCTGCCGGTGGGACGACTTGGACTGACGGCGACAGTTTCGACAGTAATACAAATATTTCAGTTGCCGATGGCGACTTTTTTGAAGAAGGCTTTGATACGGGTAATACGGTAGATAGCGTTTCTTCAAGTCCGGATATTCAAATGACAGGTACGTTGTGGGCAGATGTAGACATTGATAAGATAGCAGTCGGACCAATGCCGGGCGCCTCGGCAGAATTTGGAGCAGGGTATGAAGGTGCGGGCCACGAGGGCATGGTCCAAGCAATTTATCGTATAGACAGTATTGGGCATGGGCCTAGTGGTTCTGCGGCTCAAGTACAACTTGGATACAGATTGCTGCCGTACTGAGTAATATCAAAATAGAGGTGAGAGAAATGTGCAGAAGAAGTAGGTCGACATACATCGTTATGGTACTTCTTGCGATTTTTGTGCTGCCAGTCAGTTGGGACAGTCCTTCTAGGGCAGCGACAAACAGCACCTTTTCCAGCGAACCCCCTTTTCTGCCTGGGAATGTTCCTCCGCTTGTTATGCTTGTCATGGGACGAGACCATAAACTCTATTACGAAGCCTACAATGATGCATCCGACCTCGATGGAGACGGGACATTGGACGTAGGTTATGACCCCAGCATCGACTATTACGGGTATTTCGATTGCTACAAGTGCTATACTTACAATTCAACCGATGACAGGTTTGAGCCCAGTTCCACAACTGCTGATAAGACGTGTTCAGGCGCCAGTGAGTGGAGTGGGGATTTTTTGAATTATCTAACAATGTCTCGCATAGACTGTTTAAGGAAGATACTCTATGGTGGTTATCGTTCAACGGATAGCACGACAGAGACGGTCTTGGAAAGGGTCTACATCCCGCAGGACGCTCACACCTGGGGGAAGGAATATCAAAGTGTTGCAAACGACGGGTATGATATTTCAGATTACACCCCACTCAGCGTGCCGGCGTCGGGTAGACACCTTTTTGCATCTGTTACGCTCTCTTCAAGTGGTGACCCTTTGCTGCGGGTGTTGGAAAACAGAGCGGAGCGTATCTGGGAATGGGTGGCCCAGGAGAGTTATCAGGCTCACGATATTGGATCACCTACCGATTATGTGGTTAGAGTTAAGGTGGGTGTTTCAGGTATGCTTGAAAGCAATTGCGAGCAATATCCGTCAGGAGTATACAAGCCAACCGGTCTTCTTCAAAAATACGGTGAGTCTAATCTGATGTATTTTGGCCTTTTGACCGGATCATATACACATAATACAAAAGGTGGAGTCCTCAGGAAAACGATCGGTTCCATTACAGATGAGATAAATTCAACTACAGGGCAAATCATCTCAGGCGGCATTATTGATACAATAGACAGGCTTCGAATCTCAGGCTATGATCACAGCACACACTCACATGACTGCGGTGGTATATTTGATAGGCCCATGAACGACGGAGAGTGTCGTATGTGGGGGAATCCTATCGCCGAGATGATGTATGAATCCCTAAGATATTTTTCGGGGGCCGGATCTGCAACGACTGATTTTACATACAGCGGTAGTACGCCTGACACTGATCTTGGACTTCCACTTGCAACCTGGGATGATCCTTATGCCAGCGGGAATTATCCATATTGTTCCAAAGCCTTCATGTTAGTGTTTAGCGATACCAGCCCTTCTTATGACACTGATCAGCTGCCGGGAACTGCATTTGGGTCTTTTAGCGGAAGCCTCGGGACATTAAATGTCGAATCCTTAGGTAACACGATATCCAGCGGAGAGAGTGCCGCAGGGTCATATTTTATCGGTCAGAATGGTCCAAATGCCTCCAACTATGATGGTTCTTGCGAGGCGAAAGCAGTAAGTGGTTTTGGTAATATTAGGGGGCTGTGCCCCGAAGAGCCGACCAAGCAAGGAGGCTACTATTCAGCTTCCGTGGCCTATTATGGCCGCACGAACGACATTCATAGCACGGCTAGTGGCGATCAAAACGTAGTTACTTACGGGATAGCCTTATCTTCGCCGCTGCCCAACATTGAGATACCCGTGGGCACTAATACGGTCACGCTAGTTCCCTTTGCGAAGTCGGCTTTTTATGGTCCGATTGATTCATCAGAAGGAGCCTTTCAGCCCACAAACCAGATAGCGGAGTTCTATGTAAAAGAACTTACCGCTACGCACGGAGAATTTCGAATCAGTTTTGAAGATGCTGAGCAAGGCAATGATTTTGATATGGATGCCCTTGTGATCTACAAATACGAGGTCCAGGATGGTACTGGTACTGAAGTCGGTGACCCTGCCGACGGCACCCAGGTAAAAATCACTTTAGATTCAGACTATGCGGCAGGCGGGGTCCAGGCACACTTAGGATATCATATCTCGGGAACTACAGCGGATGGCACGTATATCGATGTCTTAGACGCTGATACTGCCGTTGGCGATTATCAGGTCTATTTCCTTGACAGCCAGAGACTTCAGGACGCCAATGGCACCGATGACGATCCTGGCGGCAAGTGGAATTCAGAGAGGACCTTTACTCCCAGCGGCTCACCGGCCGCCACCTTGATTAAGAATCCTCTTTGGTACGCTGCCAAATGGGGTGGATTTAAAGACAAAGATGCCGATGACACACCTGATCAGACAGATGAGTGGGATGAAGATGGTGATGGTGTGCCGGACACGTATTTTTATGTTCAAAACCCTTTGTATCTAGAGACGCAACTTGCAGAGGCATTTGCCAGTATCCTTGAGAGAATGGCTTCCGGGACCGCCGCAGCTGTTGTGGCTGATGCTCAGTCCGGTGTGGGAGCTGTGTATCAAGCTATATTTTACCCTCGTTTAAGCGATTCCAGCGGCAACGAGGTTTCGTGGATTGGTGATGTGAAAAGTTTGTGGTTGGATGAATATGGTAACCTCCGCGAGGATACCAATGATAATAATGCCATGAACATGACTTCAGACAAGATCATCGATTTTTATTTTGATGATGATCTGTCTCGAACCAGAATAAAGACCTATACTGACACAGATGGGGATGGCGAGCGTGATACAGGCTCAGAGAGTATTGTTGAGGTGAATGATGTTACGCCCATATGGTCTGCCGGGAAATTATTGGCCCAAAGAGATCTAACTTCTAGTCCACGAGATATTACGACGTGGGTGGATAGTAACAGCAATAATTATTATGATGCCGGAGAGGAAATGTCCTTTCATGTCGACAATGATAGCACGTTGCGGCCTTATCTTGGGCAGAGCACATTGGCCGGCGCCCAGAAGCTTATCAACTACATCCGAGGTGAAGAGCAAACAGGGTGTCGGAGCCGCACCATTGCTGTGGATGGTACGGACAGGGTTTGGAGGCTTGGAGATATTGTCTATTCCACACCCACTGTGGTAGGCAAGCCCAAGGAGCGTTATGACGTAATTTACGGTGACACGAGCTATGCAAATTTTAAGAATGCAAACATTGACAGGCGTAACGTTATCTATATAGGGGCCAATGACGGGATGCTCCACGCTTTTAATAGTGGCTTTTTTGACGATTCGACTCGTACGTTTTCGGATTCGACGGGCCATGTATTGGGAGAGGAACTTTGGGCTTACGTCCCCTACAATCTTTTGCCGCACCTCCAATGGCTTGCCTCGGAAGACTACCAACATGTCGCGTATGTGGATCTTAAGCCAAAGGTAGTTGACGCAAAGATCTTTTCCGCAGATGCCACGCATACTGACGGCTGGGGAACGGTGCTCGTGTGCGGCATGCGTTTTGGGGGCGGGACCTTTGAGCTGAGTGAATCGGACGTAAACTACGACTGGGATGGTGACTCGACGATAGAGGGGGGTGTGAATAAGACCTTTAGGTCGGCCTATTTTGCCATTGATATCACAGATCCCTTGAATCCTGAGTTGATGTGGGAGTTTACTGATGCCAATCTCGGCTTTACCACGTCTTATCCGACTGTTGTTTACACGGATAATACAAACAAAGACTGGTGGATTGCCTTTGGCTCCGGCCCTACGGATTCCGATGGTACCAGCAGCCAACTGGGCAGAACTTACGTAGTTAAGCTGGCCAGTGGCATAAAGCCTGGTGGATCGCCCATTGCAACGAATTGGGGTGGGGTTAACGTTTCGTTCATGGGAGATCCCACTTCAGTCGATATTAATATATCCGCTTCACAGTGCAGTGGCGGGAGTTGTAGCTATTCACCCGATGTCTTTTATATAGGAAGTTCTCTAGGAACGCTATGGCGAATAGGCTGCATGGGGGGGGCGTGGGCTGGGAATCAGTCCGACTTTGTGTCTTTAGGTGTAACGAAGCCGATTACTGCCGGCCCTGCGATTGCCGAAGATGACAATGGCCGTTTGTGGGTCTATTTTGGTACAGGCAAGTTGTTTGTTGATAGTGATCAACTGAATACGAATACTCAGAGCCTTGTAGGTGTAAAAGAACCCCTAGATTGGAGTGACTGTGATTCCGATTTGGACGAATCGGAAACGACTATCTATTGTGTCAACGATTGCCTCTCGGCGGTAGCGGTGTCATCTGCAAATCTTCTGGATACAACCGACTATACGGTATTTGAAGGGGGTTCTGTGGATACGGACGACGATCTGTCGAACGGAACGGAGACTACATTTGTTGGCGTCGAAAATGACATAGAACAAAGCGCCGGCGATTCGGATTATGATGGATGGATTATTGACATGACAGGTGGAGAGCGATGTATCACCAAACCTACTGTCCTTGGTGGCCTTGTAACCTTTTCCACATATCTTCCCGAGGTTGCTGATGTTTGCATGCATGAAGGTGAGAGCTATTTGAATGCCATATATTATAAGACAGGAACAGCTAGTTGGGAAAGTGTTATCGGCACGGATGATAGCACGACCATAACTGAAGGCGGAGAAACTAAAGAAAAGATCAAAAGGCGGACTTCCCTGGGCTATGGTGTGGCATCTTCTCCGAGTCTTCATATCGGCAAAGGACAAGGCGCCAAGGTTATCATTCAGACCAGTACCGGCGAGATTGTTGAGATAGATGAGGAAAACCTTCCTGGAGCATATAAGAGTCGGCCCCTTAATTGGATTCAACCGTAGTGATTTCCGGGCGCAGGGGCATTTTCTTGCCGTAAATTCAGTCCTTTTTTCCTTTCCTAAATCGGGACCTTGTGTTAGAAGCACTCTATGGGTAGGTCCTCCAATCATACCTGCTTGTTGATCAATATTCTGTGTGCCGGAAAGATGGCGCAATTGTCACTTTGTTGGCTTCTTATTATTATTGTGTCACTCCTGCTTGCTGTTTCTGCCAGGGCGGCAAAGCCTTACAAGATCTATGTCGTTAATAAATACGGCGCTTGGGATATTGTCTGTGACCGTTATACGGTCAAAAAGGATGATCACATCTGGGAGATTCTCCGCCGGAAGGGACGTCTTTCGGAAGAAGACTTCCCCAAGTTTGTTAAGATCCTAAAGGACATGAATCCGCATATAAAAGATGTGGATATGATCTACCCAGGCCAGGATATCGTGATTCCATTAAAGGAGATGCCGGCGAGGGGGACCGACGTAAAGGAAGGGCCGCGCTATGTAACCATTCCAATGATTCCCGATGTGCTCTACAATACACATGAGGTGGCCTCAGGTGAGTGCCTTTCCCGGATTGTGACGGCCAAAATCGGCATGGCATGGGGTGAAATCCCTGTAGAATATTTTGAGACTTTAAAACGGCTCAACCCGGATATGGAAGATATGGACTTTATATATCCCGGCCAAACAGTCCGCATTCCCGAGTTGAATACTTACAAGCAATCTGTGATCAAACCGGGTTCTGCGCCTCCCGAGAAAGAATTGCTTGCTAAGGCAATACCCGCACCTGCTGATGATGAGATTGCCGGCAGAGCACGGCCGGGGGCATCAGCTCCATCGCCGGTTGAGGTGGTTCCAACAGTGAAGGAGGTGACGCTGCCGAAGACTGAAGGACTTTCAGCTACCAAGCCTGAAAATGCAGCCTTGTCGGAGGGCTCGTCTGACCAGACGGTAGAAGACGCGGTTGAGGGTGCAGTTTCATATACAAAACCAAAGGCTATCTCGCCTGCCGATATAGTACTGTCTGAGGCAAAGATATCAGAATTAGCTGCCGTACCCCCGCCTACTATTGCCAAAGAGGAACATTTACCTGTTCAATCAGAGACTGAAGAAGAAGTTCATACCAAGATTGCACGGCCCGAGCTACCGGTTAAGCTCTCTGTTAAAGCGCACACGACCAGAAAAAAGATTGCAAAATTGGACAACAAGAAGTCACGTTCAATCCACAGATCAAGGTGGCAGGGATTTATTTCAAGGGCTGCTGCGGAGCTGGACGGCAGGTTGCTCTCATCCGGTTATTGCTATTTTCCCGGAAAGGACAATGAAGATATCCCATTGGATCTTGCGGCCTTTCCAGTCGTGGAGCTTAAAGATGGAAGGCATGTCCTGCTTGAGACGGAGATAGCCCTCCCGCAAGCTCTAAAAGAGGCGGTGCGCACCTCTTGGAAAGAAATGGTTGTCATTCGGGCAGGTAGAGATGCTGAAAAGCTGGAGGTGCTGGACAAGATCTTCCGTGGTCTGTTTGGCAGTGATGTCAAAAAGAATATTCTTATTCCTCCACTAGACGATGGTGTTCAGGTGGCCTTGCGGGGGGATTGGGTTTTTTCACAACAGGAAAATAAGGCCGGCAGGCCAACATATTATTCTGTGACCGTCATAGAAACCCCCAAAGAATATACCCAGGTTTCTGCTGTCAAATATTTGACGAAGAAAGGTATCCGGATTATTGACATATTGGTAAAAGGAGACGGTAAGGATAAAGAGAAGTCTGTTAAAGATGAGGACTTAACAACGGCAGTTGCGTCTGTAGATGGTTCAGGCCAGGAGGCCTTTATATCCGGACTAGTAAGCGCTATGGGCTATTACTATGAGCCACAAGCTTCCATATCCTTTGATTATGCAGGTTTTCAGGTTGAAACAACGGCCAATATTGTTTACGGAAGGGGTGGCAGGGATGTCGTTGTTGACTTCGGAACATTTTATGGCGATGCAAGATCTGCCATCGAGAAGGGGGGCTTGAAGGTCTTTTCGATAAAATATGATGACGAGTTATTTGCCGTTGCAAAGAATCTCCTGAAGGCCTTAGAGTGTTCCTACGATGAATCTCCCGCATTGTTTGCCGCGGATAGAGAGCTTTCAAAAACGACCTCTTTGACACTACCCGGGGTCCTTATTTCACCTGCCGGCGGCAATAGGGGACTATTGACAGAGACCTCCCTTGATCCGAAGATTATGGCTTTTTTAAGGCAAAAAGAAATAGGCGTGTGGGAAATCAGGAGTCGGTTGCCGGTTGCCAGGGGCCAGTAGTCAGTTGCCAGTTGAAAGTGTACAGTTGTCGGTAATGAGTGATCTGAGGCGGAAAAACCAATGACGAGTGACAAATGGATCATCTCAGAAGAGTTGGTAGGATTACAGCATCACAAACAACTAATGAAATCCATGGAGAGAAACAAAATGAAACGATGTGTGGTTTTGTTGGCCTGTTGTTGTTTTTTGTTTTCAGTTTCCTGTGCGGCCAACAAGGCTGTGCGCAAGGACAAAGCCGAGACTGCAAGGCGGCTTGGTGAAGGATACCTTGCCACTGGAAATCTTAGTGCCGCCCTTGGAGAACTCATCAAAGCAGAAAAATTGTATGATAAGGATCCATATGTTTCTTATGACCTTGGCCTGGCATATTTTGCAAAAAAAGAGTTTGCGCTGGCGATTTCCAAGTTTAAAAAGGCGATAGAACTTAAATCTGATTACTCTGAGGCTTTTAACGCGATGGGCGCTGTCTATTTGAGATTAAGAAAGTGGGACAAGGCCATACCATACTTTAATAAGGCCCTCGATAATCTGCTCTATGCTACTCCACACGTTGCCCTTAACAATCTTGGTGAGGCATACCGGGGAAAAAAGGAATATCGCCGTGCAATAGAATTCTACAAAAAGGCCATAGATGACAATCCGCGCTTTGCAAGGGCGTATCAGAACCTTGGAGTCGCCTATTTGGCCTTGGGCGACTATGATGCCGCAGTTTCTTCTCTAAAAAGGGCCGTTCGCTATGCCCCCGGGGTTGTCGTTATTCAATATGATCTGGGCATGGCCTATGCTGGGCAGTACAAGCGAAAGGAGGCTATTGACGCCTTTAAGAAGGTCGTGGCGCTTGTCCCTGATTCGGAACTGGCGGGTAGGGCGCAGGAGGAGATAAGGCGACTGGAGCAGTAATCCTATCCCGGAAAAGGTTGTTGCAGTTTTTGATTGACCCTTGCTGTAATAATTGTTACAAATACAGTAAGTAAGGGTTTTTGATATTAACCTGAGGTTGGTTTTAAACAGACCTATTTTAATAAGGAGGTCCTTCGTATGGTACGCAAACGACAAAAGAAAGACAAAAAGCGCGAAAAGGAAATAGCCGAGGCTGCCCATAAAGTACTCTCTCAGGAGGCATCCGGCAAGGGTTCTTCAAGGAAGATTTTAGGCCTAGACCCATCTTCGGTTGGTGTCGATATCGGAACGTCCAAGATTGCATTTGCGAAGAGAAAGGATAGTAAACTTGAGTTCACCTCTCAACTCAACGGCTTTATCACGGTTGAATATTCCAAGTTTACGGAGAATATCTTAAAGCAAAACCAAATAAGCCACTATGAGTCAGAAGACTCCATCATTGTCTATGGTGACGGAGCTGAGGTTTTTGCGAGTATACTAAATAAAGAAATGAGACGTCCAATGCGTCAAGGTTTGGTCAATCCCAAGGAATCGAACGCCATTGAGATTATTAAGGGGATATTGGACGATCTAGTCGGCCCCCCTGCGAAAAAGGGTAGTCAACTTTGCTTTTCTGTTCCTGGAGTTCCCGAAGAGGCAGGTAGCGATGTTATCTATCATGAGGCTATCCTTGGACGTTATTTGAGCGACAAAGGGTACAATGTTAAGAGTATTAATGAGGGCCTTTCGGTAATATATTCAGAATTAGAGGATGAAAACTTCACGGGTATCGGGATAAGCGCCGGCGGAGGTATGTGTAATGTTTGCCTTGCGTTTCTATCTGTGCCGGTCATATCATTCAGCATTCGCAAGGGAGGAGACTATATCGATGATGCAGTAGCCTCAGTGACGGGTGAGATAAATACCAGGATAAGGATGATCAAAGAAAAAGAGTTGGACCTCACTATAAAGCCGAGCGATGACATTGAGGATGCATTACACATATACTATGATGATCTGATACTTACGTTAGTTAGAAAGCTCAGAGAGTCTATCAAACAGGCAGCAAAGGTGCCTGAGCTTAGCAGGCCTATTCCTGTCGTCCTAAGTGGTGGAACTGCAAAGCCGGATGGTTTCGCAGAACGTTTTGCAATGTTCCTTGATAGAGAGGATTTGCCTGTTGATATTAGTGAGGTCCGTATGGCCAAGGATCCCTTGTACGCGACAGCCAAAGGAGCGCTTATTGCGGCATCGTATCAAGAATAAGACTAAGAGATTACAAATGACCTATGGTGATGAGAATGCAACCTTTGAACCCGTGAATAGCTACGAATTTGATGGTGTGTCCTTAGGGTGAGTCCTTAGCAAAAAGCGAATAAGGCAGTCTACCATGCGCACGCCTTTCCCAGAACGTTTACCACCGGCAAATTGCGGTCAAGTCATTGAAGAGTTTGCCGGGTTGATTCATGATCCGGCACGAAAACTGAAGTTTCTAAACAGAGTCCTTAAAAAATACCAAAAAACATCTTCCATCCACAAGCTTTCCGCTTCTTTTCAAGAAACAGTAGTTGCAAAACTTGCAATAGACGAGCTGAAAGATCTGTGTCCGGGGGCTACAAAGAAGATAAAGGGGCTTGTTCGGAGCGGAAGGGTTCCTGCTCCTGACGGGATACGGTGGCACATATACAAATTCAGATATGCTTTATTGGCTGTTGTTGCGGTTGCCTTGGTTTTGGGATTGGGAAGTGCAGTGGCATCTCTTAAGAGGATCGTCAAGCCGGAGATTATAATCGAGCCGGTATTATCTCATGAACTTAGCCGTGAAGTAGGTACAAAGAATGTTTCCGAAGTTCCTGTTAATAAACAAATGGGGGAAGATGCCCATGCAGTTCAACCGCAGCTTGCCATTGCGCTGCCTGAGGTCAGAGAAGGATATACTGAGGACGGTCTTATTAACAACGCGATTGACTTGAGTGAATATATAGAAAAGTCAATCTGGTTGGTTGAAGCAGGACTAAGCAGTGAAGTATACAGTAACGGGTTGCGGATTATTATCGACAATACTGTAGAAAATAAGCCTAGAAGTTACTACCGATTTTTCCGGAACTCAGATAAACTTCCTGGTGAACAAGACCGATCAAATGAGATCGCAGGAATTTTGTACCATGCCGCTGAAAGCGATATTATCGATTTTAAGCCTGAAAAAAATGATTCCATCAATCGATACAGCAAGGCGCTTGTTAGGTATATTTGCCGAAACAAGTTCTATAATTACTTTATCGATCGATTTGGTCGTGTTTACAGAATTATTAGAGAGGATCATGCCGCCTTCCATGCAGGATGGTCTGTATGGGCTGACAATGAATTAGTCTATCTTAACCTCAATCATGCCTTTATCGGGATATGCTTTGAGGGGAGAGATTTCAAGCAATCCAAGACGGGTGAAAGTCGACATCATATAAGTGCCATGGAAGGCTCTACCATTAATGAAGCCCAACTTATTTCCGGAAAAAAACTTACGGATTTACTTAGGGTGAAATACCATATCTCTCAGCATAACTGTGTTACACATGGTCTTGTTTCAATTAACCCGAAGACCATGCTGATTGGTTATCATCTCGACCTTGCGCAAGGATTTCCCTTCCGGCGTTTTGGCTTGAAAGATAAGACGAAAATCCTGCTTCCGGCAATAACTGAGTTTGGCTTTAGCTATGATGATTATTTTGTAAAAGTATTCGATGGCAAACTATGGCCAGGTATCAAATATTCCGAGGAGTACCTGCGTCGACATGCCGGGATGTCTGATACGACCCTGGATGAGTATAAAGGAAAACTTGCAAGGCGTTTTAAAAGATGGTTTGAATGGTACAAAGAGCATCAAGAGGTCAAAGAATTGAGCTAGAGGAAAAGTGCCTAGAGTGCATGGAGTTATCAATCAATGAATCTTTGTTCCAGGTGCTATATCCTTTCCAGCCGAAGTTACCAGAGCAGCAGCAGTTGTTTGTTCTGTATGTAAAATCAAGATCTTTCCAAAATCAACAGGTGAGAGCAAGACATCTTCTTTTTGCTCGGGATTCAGTTTCCTGCTTTCCTGATAGTAGACGTTGTAGATTTGACCCTTTCTGACACCATCTTTACGCCCCTTATTGATGAAGACGATAGATTGGTCGCCAAAAATCTTTTGGCCTTCTTCAGAGACTATGATCTTGCCCTCAAGTCCGTTATGACTTTCGACCAGCTCAATGTTAGGGGAGCGCTTTTTGTACGGCATCAGAAGATCATCAACCACAATCTCTCGAAAGGATTTAATGATCTTTCCCTCAGAAAATTTTGGTTTCACACTTGTTATTTCTAATATCCCGAGCATGTAATGCTGTACTCCAAAGGCAACCTCGGTTTCTTCGCTCCCTATGGTCTTAAGTTTGCGAAAAACAGTATATTGATCTCCTAATTTAAATTGACTCTTTCCAGAAGGCCGGATATAGACCAAGTCCCCCGTGCTGATCATGAATTTGTCTTCTTTGACACTGAATATGGCGCCACTAGGTTCAACGGGATCTTGTTTGACGAAACCAATGCTATCAATAGCAGGATAGAAAAAATAGGACGGCTTTTCCTCTTCTTTAATAGTCGGCATGGATTCCGGGGTAGGGGCGGCATCTTCGATAATTTCCCCAAGTCCTTCGCGTCTATAGACGCGGATCCGGTTTCCGGGATAGATCCAGTGTGGATTGGGTATTGATTGGTTCTTTTGCCAAAGGTCAGGCCAGACCCAAGGGGAGTCAAAAAAATGTTCAGAAAGATCCCACAGTGTGTCTCCCTTTTGGATTGTGTAGTAAAAGCCCGATTCGAGATTTTCGACTTCTTTCTCAGATTCTTGGCAATATGAACCAATTGGTGTGAGTAAGGCCCACACGATAAAAACGCAAACGGAAAAGATCAGTTTTTTGACAGGCTTGGCCATCATCATTTAAGAATCTATCCTTGCAGCTTCTTCAAGCTTTATGATCTTGGGCGTGATGAAAATAAGTAGTTCATTTTTATTCTTTACTGTTCTTTTCTGTTTAAAAAGCCATCCCAGGATAGGGATCCTTGAAAGCCAGGGAACGCCTGCTTGAGATATCGTATCGGTGGTGGTTAAGATTCCACCTATGACAATCGTTTGACCGTCATTCACAAAAAGCTCCGTTTCCGCCGTATTCGTATCAATGGCAGGGTTGCCAGCAACCGTGTTTGACCAATCAGGCGCGCCTTTTTCAGCGAAGATAACCATCCGAATGCGGTTATCCCGCGTGATCTGAGGCGTGACACTCAACTCTATCCCAGCTTCTTCTGTTTGAATGCTTGTTGTGTTGTCTGCCGTTACCTGGAAGGGAATCTTGGTTACCTGCTTTATGGTCGCCTTTTTGTTGTCGAGGGTTAGGATCTTGGGAGCGGATATGGTCCTTCCTTTCCCTTTATCTTCCATGGCAGCAAGCGTTATGTCGAGGTTTAGCGCGGTGCCCCCGATTCTCCCGAAAGCAAATCCCAGTCCGCTAGTAGCGCTTGCAGGCGGCAGATTGACTGCATAGTTTGGACTAGCAGCAGTGTCCGAGCGAGCAGTGTAAGAATTCCCGCCGAAAAGGATAGATGAATTCCCTGCGGTAGTACCAAGGGTTCCCCGGTGCATGTCGCCGCCCCACTGAACCCCGATATCCCGGGTAAAATTAGTGTCCGCCTCAACTATGCGTGCCTCTATCATGACCTGCCTGGTGGCAATTTCCCGGTTGGCTTCATCAAGTTTGGCAATCAGTTCTTCGGCATTGGCCAAGGCCTCTTTATCGTCCTTGATAATGATCATGTTGGTTGGTTTATCAACGGTTATCTTGCCGCGGTCGCTTTTGATCTCATTTAGGTGTGTTATTATAGATGAGGCATCCGCATAATCGAGCTTGATATATTTTGTAATTAAAGGTTCGAGTACTTTCGCTTGCTGGTCTGCCTTGGCCTTTTTCGCAATAGCCTCTTGTTCTGTCCCCAAGGTTGAAAGTGTTGCGATACGAACGATGTTTCCTTCTTCGACGGTGCCAAGTTTGTTCATCTTTAAGACAAGCGCCAGGACCTGATCCCATGGCACATTTACAAGCTTTAAGGTAACATTTCCCTTTACATCTTCACCTATTACAAAGTTTTTACCGCTGACCTCATGGAGTATCCGAAAGATGTTTTGGATGTCGGCGTCTTGAAAATCAAGAGATATCCTCTCCCCGGTATATTTCTTGCCTGATTTGGTCAAAACTTGTTTTTCAGGTTCTTTCTCTTCTTTACTTGCGACTGCAGTCTCTGCTTCCTTCATTGCCTGAATCCAGTGTGGTTTTTCTGCTTCCGGCATCGGCCTTGGAGGTACGTCACTTGCTTCAAAGTCGATAATGCAGGCATTTTCTTTCTGATAGATTCTGTATGGGATTGCCTCTCTCAATTCTATGGCAATGACGGCAGTGCCTCCCATTCTTTCATTCTGTAAGGGGAGAATCTGGTCTATTGCACTCTTAAATCGTGTGGTAATGAGCGGTCGTCTCTGAAACTCTGGGATTTTCGTGTTAAGAAGCTTTAACAAGAGCTTTTTGTCTGAGCTCTTCTGTGATTCGTAGCTGATCTTTTTGTCCGTTTCTATGATAAGGCGGGATTTACCTGCTTGGAGCATTTCAAAATCGATCCGTTTGACCTGAGCCGGCCTTTCAGTCCGTTCATTGGCTTCTTTCGGCTCTGAAGCCGTGGCCGAAAGTGTAGGCGACGTGGTAATTTTCGGTTCAGATCTAGGTCTTTCAGCTTTCTGTGCCTTGGCCTGGACTTGTTTGTCAACTTTAATGCTTTTATCCGACTCGGCTTTTTTTTCAGAGTCATCAACTAATTCAGATTCATCAACCGGCCTGTTGAAGGCTACTAAAATCTCGTTTTCGTCACGCCTCACTTCATAAGGAACATCTTCGTTCAATCGGATCTCGATGCGTGAAGAGGGTCTTTTTCTTTCCAACTCAGATGCATGGATAGTCTTTATTAATGTGCTTTTGGGTGTGTAGCTTTGCCGGATTCCCTTCAAGATTGTTTCAGGGAAATAGAGGACTACGCCGAGGGGAAACTGATGTTTTACTGCCGTGTAAGTAAGTGGCTTGTTGCTACGTATGCTTACCCGGCTTGTTGTACGGTCTTCAGAAACGTCAATTTGAAGGATCGCATTTCCCTGTAGCGCTTTTGACTCGGCCGTGGCTAAAGTTGGTTTTGCCTGTGGTTTGGAAGCACATCCTGAAATGACAAAAAGAATCGCTAATATGAGCAAAGGCCATTTGCTTTTCCATGTTTTCGTGCTTTTGCCGTCCATTTTATACATCTCCAACTTTGTTGTAGAGCTTTAGCTCGGTTGTTCGTAGCTTTACGGAGCCGGAGAGGAAATCTTCGGCCTCTTCTTCCACGATGATCCTGTCCCTGAGAATACTTTTGACACGGCCAAAATTCTGGCCGACATATGTACCTTTGGAAATAATATATCCTTTGCCGGAGGGTTCCTCCACTAGGGCCTTGTTTCCGCTGGGAGCCATGATTATAGCTACAAGCTTTAACTGGCCAAGAGAGATCCTCTGGAGGGGTGTGAGGGGTAGCCTCTTTTTTTCCGTTTTCTTGTGCTTGGCAGTAATTGTGAGCGCAGCTTGTGTTTCAAAGGGGGAGTCGAAGGGGTCATGTTTCCCTTTAGGATCATAGAACTTTCCATCTGTTGTTCCAAGCCCTTCGGCAAGGATCACTCCTTCTGATTGCTTTGGCTGGATCAAACCTTTTTTCTCGGGTGACGGTGGACCTTCTGACGGTTTGATTGCTTTGGTTGCCATACGTATCGCCATCTTGTTATCTTCTTGTTTTATTGTTCGATGGGTTGTTTCGTTTGGTGCAGAAATCTTTTTTCTCAGTTCTGTGGGTTGTTGAGGCGCTTCAGATTCCGAGTGATCCGTGCACCCGACAGCAGCAGCGGCGAACAAAGCGACCAATAAGGCCAAATTTCGAGCACTGGCTATCATATTACTTCTTCTTGCCCCCCTTCTTTTTCTTCGCGGCATTTTCCACAAACCTATATGTAATAGCCGTACAAGAGGTGTTCAGGGATGTTTGTTTCTGTTTGGAGCTTTTAGCCTTATTTATACTGATATTGGAGACATTAACAATTCTGGAAAGTCTAGACACTTTGTCAAAAAACATAGCCAGGTTGTGATATCCGCCGCTTACTTGTATTTTTACGGGAATTTCAGCATAAAAATCCCTGATGACCTCTTGTGTGGGTTGGAACAATAAGAATTCCAGGCCCGAACGCCTCCCGGAATTTGATACATTTTCAAGGAGGCTGGGGATTTCTTTCTTATCTGGAAGGAGTTGAAGTACAAATCTAAATTTCCCCTCGGCTTCTTTGTACTCTTTCTGGAGTTTCTCGAGCTTGCTCGCATCTACCTTAGCCTTTAGCAACTTGGTCTCAAGACTGTCATAATTATCCTTTAGTTCAACTAATTTGGTCGATTTCGGCATGTAGACGAGATAGAAGAACAGCCCGCCAAAAAGCAGAAAAGTTCCCACGCATATGAGTATTCTTTGTGCCTTGGTTAGTTGCGCAATTTTTTCAAAAGGCAAACTTGGTAGTTTCTGTTTTAGCATTTGTCTTTAAGACGCTTTCAATTTTTCCGTTGGTGCTTCATTTGATACGTTGCATATTATAGTAAATTGCTTTAAAACTTGCGCTTTTTCTGAGGTTTGTTTGGAGGAGACAAGGTCCACGCTACTGAAATAGCGTGATCCTTCAAGATTGGTCATGAAATCGGCGATAGTGTTGTTGTCAGTAGCCATTCCCGACAATTTCATGTTTCCCTGTGATTCTGTTAGGCTTGTGAGCCACATCTTGTCTGCGACAACTAGACCGGTAAGCGCATCCATAAACCTTACCGGGCCTGTTCGGTTTGCTTCAAGCTTGACTATGATATCCATTTTCTCTTCGAGCTTCTGAAGCTTTTTCTTTATCTGGCTGGCCTCCCTCGCCTTTACTTCATATCTTTTAAGTTCTGTCTGTGTCGTTTCAATGTTGTGACTGATTTCCGATATCTTACTGTTCATCGAGATCGTAATAAAGACAATCACGCAAAGTGTAAAAATAACACACAGAAAAAAAACGGAGACCTGTCGACGGACATTTTCTTTCTTCCGGGCAGCCCTGACAGGCAAAAGGTTAATGGTGATCATTTGTCGCCTACCCTCCTCGATGCCAAACCTATACAGATAGAAGCTTGAGGGGCTATACGTTTCAGGTAGTCTATATCATGGTCTTTTTCACTGATTTCCAAGCTTTTGAAAGGGTCTAGAAAGCTGACTTCGCTGGATGTTTCAGCGGCCATATTTTCGAGAAAGCCCGGTGTCTGCGTTGCGCCGCCGCTTAAGAGGATCTGTTTAATAGTCTCGTCAGGATAAGTTGAATAGTAGAAATCAATCACCCGTCTAATCTCGCTGCACCATTTTGACACAAAGGAACGCATAATATCCCGGAGGTCTTTCTGTGGGGTCTTGTTTGCTGCCTTGCCAAGCTTTATTTCCTCTGCTTCTTCAAAAGAACACTTGAATCGATTAGCAATCTCTTGAGTAATTTCTTCTCCTCCAATAGCCACGTCTCGGGTGAAAGCAGAGGTATTATTTTTGACAATATTTACATTGAGTTTGTTGGCTCCAATATCAACCAACGCAACGCTCTTTTCTTCAGGTAAATAGCTATTTTCAAAAACCTTTTCTAATGCAAATACATCCACATCGATTATGCGGGGATTCAGGTCAGTCATTTCCAAAAGGTCTAAATATTCATTTATGACCTCTGCTTTGGCTGCAACAAGCATGACACTCATTTGATTTGGGTTTAATTCATGGTCTCCAAGTATCTGGAAGTCAATATTGACATCTTTGACATCGAAGGGGATGTATTGTTCCGCCTCGTACTGTATGTTTTCACTGAGTTCTTCATCGGATGTTTTTGCTACAACAATCTTCTTGATGATAACGGAATAGCCTGAAATAGAGATTGCAACATTCTGTTCTTTAATCTTCAGGCTTTGCACCAGTTCTTTAATAGTGTTAGCCACGGTTTCAGGTTCCTTAATACGCCCTTCAACAATTGCTCCATGTGGCAGATCGCTCATGCCGAAGCTCTTCAATAGCCATCCTTCTTTTTTTTCTACCACCTCGCCCAATTTGATAGTTCGGGAACCGATGTCTACTCCGATTAGGTGGTTTTTCTTTGCAAAAAGCATAAGGTTCCTTTAATCATGAAATATCTTATTTTTGTCGGATGGCTTATATCCAAGGGCCAGGAGGATTTTTCGTTTTGTTTCCAAGCGGCATTTTTTGCCGCTTTCTATTCTGTTGATGGTTATCGGAGATATAAGGGCCTTTCTTGCAAGTTCGGCCTTGCTGATTAATAGTGATTCTCGAATTTCCTTCAATGAATTCTTTTTCATAAGGGTTGTTCAGCCGTTTGATGTGAGTTGATACTTCCCAGAGCCTGGAATCGTTATTGGCGCCGCCCTTGAACTTGCGGTAGAATGCATGATTTGGGCCAACGTGTCAATAAAAATACGCAAAATTAAATATAATTATAGCATAGTATATTTAGGGCCGTCACCACCTTCAGGGCAGGTCCAGGTGATATTTTCATATGGATCTTTGATTTCACAGGTCTTGCAGTGCAGGCAGTTGGATGGGTTGAGTTTGAGCCTTTTTTCTTGGGTTCCTTGTTTGATCTCCATTTCGTATACATTGCCCGGACAAAATCTGGTGCAGGGGCTACGATAGTTCTTTAGACATTCATTTACGCACAGCTCTGGGTTATGGATGATTAAATGGCATGGTTGGTCTTCCCTGTGCTGAGTCTTGGACATATAAACACCGGTCAACTTGTCCAAGAAAAGAACATCATCATGGTCATGTTCCCCGTACCTTTTTTTGGCTGTCTCCAAGTCGCCATCTTTCAAAGGGCTTAAAGTGTTAGAGTCTTTTTTGATGGACATTTTGTTAACGAAACCACGTCCTCGTGTAAGATATTGGGCGCCTAGATGGAAAATCTTTGCGGGAATCTTCTTGGAGAGGGC
>CAYSBQ010000031.1:0-21471 GCA_964429315.1 uncultured Desulfobacterales bacterium | reverse complement strand
GTAGGATGTTGAGAAATGTCCAGGTTCCACGTCAGGTTAGCCTGGTGGCTGGACGTTGAAAGAGAAATGTAGCTGTGGATGTGGACATTTGTAGACAAAACAAAGGGGGCAGCAACCAAGAGGCGAGGCCCGAAGGTTAACATTTCTTAGGTTCCAGCGAACTAATAGCCTCTAACTGCATCGGCAATATCTTGCAGTGCGTTGGACATTACTTGACGCTGGAGATTAGTCTGAATGGTATTGCTGGCTTGTTGAGAAGCATTTTGGATGTTATTAACCATATTTTCGTAGGCACGATTCTTTTGGACCATTGCTCGACCTTGAAGTTGGTTGAGGTAATTTAAAATTCTAACCCTTTCCTGCTCCACTCGGTCCAATTGCTTATTTATATCAAGCATTGTTGCCACAATTCCTCGGCCTTCTTTTTGCTGTTCCAGCAATTGTTGTTTACGTTCTTCTAAAGAACGTGCCGTGTCACTGAACTGAATAAGCGTCGCTTTTTGCCCATCAGTGAATGTTGAGGTAAGTTTTCTAAGAGACAAAACCCTTTTGGCAACACCGCTTCCTTCGTTCTGGCTTTCTTCATAGGTTGAATACAGTTCCAGTTGGTCAATGGTCAATCCTCTAACAAATTCAGTTTCTTCGTTCTTATATGCTTTGAAATCCGCAGCCCAAAGCTCCTTCCCTTGTTTAAACTGTTTCCCAAGTGCCTCCCCTGAGCGGACGACAAGACTCAATTCTCTTTTTAACCTCCCTTCCCCTGAAATATTTCTGTCAATGCTTTGCTTCACTCCAGCAAGCTCTGGGTCCGTCTCCGGGTTATATGCACATCCAAAAAACATCGTGACAAAAAGAAAGAATACGACACCAGAAATAACTATTTTCATTTGCAGCGTCCTCCTATCTCACTTCTTGGTCTTTTTCTCGCACTTCTTCAGAAGGCCCTGGATGGTTATTTCTTCAGCTTCCTGAAAATGAAGTACCGATTATCTCCGCGATCCCTTTTTCATGCTCCTCGTCAAAGGTCATTTCTTGAACCACTTGTCAATGTACTTCTTCAGCAGGTCCTGAACGGCTTCCTCGATCAGTTTTAGGATCGTGCGTTTTTCGTACATAGCTAAAATCATGAGTTGTTCAACAAGGGTACTAGCTAAGGGGATGGTGAGGTCTTCTTTTTCAGTCATGGTTTCACAAAGGGTTATTTCTTGGGCTTCTTTTTCTCGTCCTTCTGAACGCCAAACGAAACGGAATATCGCTTCCCGTATGGCGCGACACCTTCCCGGACTTCCATTTGTTTTTCGGTAAATTGGCGTTTTGCAAGGTAGTCTTGGACCGCTTCTTCCAGAAGAGCCTGGACTGACGAGTCATCGGCTGCCGCCAGCATTCGTAATTTCCTATAAAGGTTTTCTCTCATTTTGGATGCAAAGGGCTTATATTCCGTCTCTGTCATTTTTATCCTCGCCTTAGGTGTATTTTTTTACCAATAGAACAGATTTGCGCCTTTTGTCAAGAAAAACCATTTGACAAGAAAACTAGATAGATATATTAATGAAGTAACTGCTTTTATAGAAAGTGAGTACGGTCCAAATCACCACGATGAAAAGCCAATTTGACATAACAGTAACCCCGGAGCCTTTCGAGGCATGGTTTGTGGTGAGCCAGGATATCCGGGGTTTTTCTTTTGCCCTCACATGGCTGGCGCGCTGTGTGGGGGCTTTGTTGTGTGGCCAAGTATCAATGCACTGTCAAGCCGGCTGTGTTTAAGGAGGGTTCGATGTTCACCACAACTGAAAAAAAATACATGATGTTACTTGGGAACCGGATCACGCCGCCGAGCTGGAACGTCCATGTTCCAGGTATAGGGTCATACGTTGATGCTCCCGGCACCTTAAATATTTACCTTTTCCCTTTTGAGTCTCCGGATGTCTCACCCGGTTCCCTCGGAGGAGTATCCACTATTATCAACATCGGGAGAGGGGTTTCTAGTGTAAATCTTTGGCTTTATTCACATCAGGATTCAAAGGACACTTGGCGAACAACATTAATTCACGAACTTGCACATGTTGGGGTAATGCGCTTTGTAACCGTATGGAAAAAATTACACCGGGCTCCGCAGAACCATTTTTTTATACTAGAAATACCAAGCCACGGTCCGCTATTCCAACGCTGTTACACCCTTCTCATAAACCGCATCTTTCGGGTACGTGGTATCAAGTTGGAACTGGAAGAGCACTTATCTATGGAACGGGAGCTTGAGTTTTATTTGCGGGTTGTACCCGATAGCAAAGTCGTGTGTCGCGTACTAGGCAAGTGATGAGCCCTCCTGGCTCCCCCGAGTCACCAAAAAGCAATGCAAAGCCCCGCCGCCAGAGGCCCTCTTATCAGCTTTTTAACGGGACTTTGGCTTTGGGGCATGGTTTGGTATAGATAGAATAAATAACAGGCTTTTATATTATTTATAGCGTAAATATCATTTTGCTGTTGACAACGGTGACAACAATATATATATAGTTATCATCTTTATAGGGAGGTGATAAAGTGGAACCAAAACAGTGGACAATCAGGGTACCCCAAGAAATCTTGGAATGGATTAGGGAGAAGGCGGCCAAAGAGACCATCAAACACAAAAAGGTGATTTCGATGAATGCTGTTTTTGTGGAGATCCTAACAAAGGCCATGAAGGCTGACAAAAAGAAAGGAGCGTGATTGAAGGATGGCAAAAAAACAGCAGACATTGACAGTGGTGCTGGCCCTGATCGCAGGGCTGGCTTCAGTTCAATGTTCTTACGTCCATGCCGCAGAGACAGGGCTCACAGATAAGGCGGGTGATCCTATGTCCGTCATTACGTGCACGTTTGGTGAGTTTGCCTATTTCTCCGTAAAAGACGGAAAGTTGAAGGTTGAACCAGACAAGGAAAACTGGAGTATTGTAATCGCTGCCCTTGACACGGACACCCCAAAAATGAAGGGAAATATGGGAGAATCACCGCTTTTGATTTTGGGACGATACTCTGACATCATTTATCTAGCTGAACGTACGCCACTTGGTAACATGATTTACATTACTATTTTCACTAAACAAGGGATAGTCACGTTTTCGAAGCAATACATAATTGCTGGTCAGATAATGGCATACATGTGTATTGGTCGTTTTAAGTAAAAAACTCGCAGGGCTTAAAAGGCGGGGCATATCGCATGAAGGGGGGTGAGGTTATGGCAAAGGACGAAGATGTAAAATCACAGGTGGACTTCCTTGAGAAGGCGGTATTGCTATTCTCGGAGTTGGATGACGAGGACAAGGAAAAATCTATTAATTTTATGATGGACCTAGCCAGGGCCAGGGGATTGATTAAATAGGCCGGGAAGGGGGTAATATGGGTGTTACAGTACGTCAAAAGGCTAAAGGCAGGGGAAAGCCGTGGTGGGTATTTGTGGCCCATAATGGCGAGCGCAAATCTATGAAGGTCGGAGACCGAAAAGCCGCTGATAAGCTGGCCAGCAGTCTACGGGAAAAGTTGAAAAAGGGACAATTAGACCTCGGCAAGCCGAAGAAAACACAGGTGCCGACGTTCGGCGAATACTCAGACCTATGGGTTGAATACATCGGAACGGTTCGGCGGGAATCCACACATGAACGGTATCAGGAACTATTGAGGAACCATGTCCTGCCGGTGTTCGGAACCATGAGACTTCACGAGATCACGAAGGGCCATGTCCGGGACTTCCTGGTGTCAAAACTTAAGGCCACGACCATGAAGAACAAGGTAGGTTATTCTCCGGCTACGATCTGCATATTACGAGACATTCTGTCAGGCGTGTTCAACTTCGCTGTGGATGAAGAGATCCTGGTGGTCAATCCTGTGGCAGGCATTACCAAGCGGTTAGAGCTGAACAGAAAAAAGACCAAGCCAGAGATCCATCCGTTGACTAAACCAGAGCTGACCTTGTTTCTTTCAACCTGTGAGGCCAAATTCCTGGAGTTTTATCCGTTCTTTTTGATGGCAGCAAGAACCGGGATGAGACTAGGTGAGCTTCTAGCCGTCCGATGGGGCGACGTTGACTTCAACTCCTCCTTCGTGTGGGTGAGAAGATCATACAGGCGCGGCAGAATGACCCTGCCCAAGAACAACAAAGGCCGCAAGGTGGATATGTCCGCGCAGCTATCGGCTACACTGAAAAGTCTGCTAGTACAGCGAAAGAAGGAGACGCTCAGGGCCGGTCTGGGTGAAGTGCCGGACCTGATTTTCCACAGGCAGGGCCATCCGATTGAGCAAAACTACATCAGGAGAGTTTTCAAAAGGGCTTTGACAAAGGCAGGGCTGCGGGAAATCCGGTTACATGATCTTCGTCATACCTTCGCGTCCTTGTTGCTGACACAAAAAGAGACGCCGGTGTACGTCAAGGAACAAATGGGCCATAGTTCCATCAGCATTACCGTGGACATTTACGGCCACTTAATCCCTGGTTCAAACCAAAAAGCCGTCGATAAACTCGACGACTTGGATGCACCCATCTGCACCCCCCGCGCACCCTACAGCCAAAAAGCGGTCTAAGTTATTGATTTTATAGGTGGTGGTGCCGAAGGCGGGATTTGAACCCGCACGGGCGTAACCCACTGCCCCCTCAAGACAGCGTGTCTACCAAATTCCACCACTTCGGCGCAAAATTGTCATCCCTTTTTGTGGGGTTCCGGACTTGGTTTTGCAGAAGATGATTCCGAAGCCGGAGCGCTCTCAGCAGGTGCGTTAGAAGATCCGGTCGTGGTAGCCTCCGAAGTAGTCTCTGTCACAACATCTCCGCTAGATGGTTCGGCAGCGCTTTCAGCTTGCTCGGCTTTTGTTTGAGCCGGAGCCTGTGTCGCAGCATCAGGCAGCTGAGTCTTTTCGGTGGCTGGCGCCTGTGTTGCTGCAGGCACGATCGAACTGGTGGATTGTTGGCCGGAAAAATAGGCCAGGCTCAATGACGTTAACATAAAAACAACCGCGGCGCCGGTAGTCATCTTGGTTAGAAAGGTTGATGCTCCTCCACTCCCAAAAAGGGTTTGGCTACTTCCTCCGCCGAAGACGGCTCCCATATCTGCACCCTTGCCTGTTTGCAATAGTACAATAAGTATGAGCGCAATACATACAAGTACGTGGATTGCAATAATGAAAGTTGACATTCTCGGACAGCCTCCTAGACTCTACCCTCCGCAAGATGTGAACATGGACGAATAATCCCGGCAAAAGTATCGGCATCCAGGCTGGCGCCTCCTACTAGGGCGCCATCAATATCGTCCATGGCCATAAGCCCTATAATGTTCTTGGGCTTAACGCTTCCACCATACAGTATACGAAGAGTCTTTGCAATCGAATTTCCACCTATCCCTTCCATTTGTTTCCGAATAAACTCGTGAACTTCCTGGGCCTGCTCACTTGTAGCCGTTTTGCCTGTACCAATAGCCCATACTGGTTCATAGGCAACAATAAGACGCTCAAGGCCATGGGTGTCAACACCGTCCAGGCCTTCTTGCAGCTGCGTCTTGACCACGGAAAAAGTCTGCTCATTATCTCTTTGGGCCTCAGATTCTCCTACGCACAAAACAGGGATCAGCCCTCCTTCCAGTGCTGCCTTTATCTTTCGGTTGACAGTCTCATTTGTCTCTCCGAAAAATTGACGCCTTTCAGAATGGCCAACAATGACGTAGCTACACCCAGCAGCAGTCAACATGGGAGCAGAAATCTGGCCAGTATAGGCCCCTTCCGTTTCCCAAAACAGATCTTGTCCTCCCAGATATATTATCGAATCTTTTACAGCCTCAGCAACAACTGCGAGGGCTGTAAACGGAGGGGCTACCATAACATCTACATCCACAATATCGGAGACTAGAGACTTGAGCCGGCCGGCAAGTTCTTTGGCCTCTGGACCGGTTTTAAACATTTTCCAGTTTCCAGCAATCAAAG
Source organism: uncultured Desulfobacterales bacterium (assembly GCA_964429315.1). Classification (GTDB taxonomy): domain Bacteria; phylum Desulfobacterota; class Desulfobacteria; order Desulfobacterales. The sequence goes on along the minus strand of CAYSBQ010000031.1, from coordinate 15,529 downwards.
GTTTGCGTTTTGTCATAGTCTGTATCTCCTTAGAGTTGTTTCCCAATCATAGCTGCCAGGTCGACCATCCGCGTAGCATATCCAGTCTCATTGTCATACCAGGAAAGGACTTTGACCAGATCGCCGACTACGTATGTAGTTGGCCCATCTACAATGGAAGAGTATGTTGAGCCATTGTAATCAGTCGAGACCAAAGGTAAATCACTATATGCCAAAATCCCTTTTAGCGGACCTTCGGAAGCACTTTTCAAAACATCATTGACATCGGCTGGGGTCAACCCACTTTTGCCGACTTTGGATACCAAATCTACAAGAGAAACATTTGGCGTTGGCACGCGAATGGCCAAGCCGTTCAGCTTTCCTTTAAGTTCCGGCAAGACTAGTGCGACAGCCTTTGCTGCCCCTGTCGATGTGGGAATCATGGAAAGTGCCGCAGCTCTTGCACGTCTCAGGTCCTTGTGCGGAAAATCAAGGAGTCGTTGATCTCCGGTATAGGCATGAATAGTTGTCATGAGTCCGCTTTCTATACCAAAATTCTCAGAAAGGACCTTTGCCACAGGCGCCAAACAATTTGTTGTGCATGATGCATTTGATATGATGTGATGGTCTTTGGGATCATATAAGGAATCATTAACACCCATAACAATTGTTATATCCGGATCACCGGATGGCGCTGAGATGATTACCTTGCGTGCACCTGACTCCAGATGTTTGCCGGCAGTTTCTCGGGTGCGAAAAAAACCAGTACACTCCATCACCACATCTACGCCGAGATCACCCCAAGGCAGTTCCGCTGGATCCTTAATGGCTTTATACGCAACAGACTTGCCATCGATCTCTATGCTATCATCGCTTGCTGTGACATCGCTATCCAAGGATCCGTGAACCGAATCGTACTTGAGTAAATGAGCCATAGTTGGGGCATCTGTTAAATCATTTATGGCTACCACTTCAACGAGATTGTTGTTCATTGCAGCCCTAAAGGCAAGCCTTCCTATACGCCCAAACCCATTAATACCTATACGAATGCTCATAGCTTCTCCTTCCTCCGGCATTTTGCCTACGTTTAGTAATTGATGAAATCGTAAAAAGTCAGATTTAGACGGTTTCGTAAAAAGTTCAAATTCAAGGCGTGCAAATTTTGTAATCATGAGGCGTACTTATCGTACGTTGAATGATTGCGAAATGCAGCGCAACGCAGACACGCAGTGTATTTTTTCAAGCCGCCAGGCGCAACCGTAGCGCTAACTTGGACTTTTTACGAGACCGTCAGTAATTATTGAGAATGATGTTTACCCTCAATTCGTTTTGTTTCCTTTTAGCACGCCGCTGGCAAGCGAAATACTGTTTTTTCCGTATTCCTGTACGCTTTCAGCCAATTCGCCAAGACTCTTTTCCTTGCGCATCTTTTCGGTGCGGATCAATATCGGTAGATTGACTCCTGTCAAAATATCAACCTTGCCCTCTTCAAGAAATGAAAGGCTAAGGTTGGACGGCGTTCCGCCAAACATATCAGTTAGAATAATGACGCCACCTTTCTGATCAACGGACTTAATCCCTGCGCCAATCTTCTTTCTCAGGGCCTCAGCATTGTGCTTTATGTCAACAGAAACGGCCGTAGTTGCCTCTAGAGGACCACCCAGAACACATTCGGCCGCGTCAATAAGCGCTTCGCCCAAACCACTATGAGTTACAATCACTATGCCTATCATAAACACATCCCATGAATGTAATTTATTAGCAAATCCCTATCTACTTAAAATAACCGTGAGATACGAAACCAGGAGAAAGCATTGATGAAATATGCAATTGCACCTTGCTAAACCAGCTCAATATCTCGATGTGTCAAGTGCGTGTACTCAAGTTTCTCTTTTAAATAGCCAGAAACCTCACAAGCTATTGCAACGGAACGGTGCCTTCCCCCAGTGCACCCCACACCAATAGTCAGATACGATTTGCCCTCCTTTTCGTAAAGAGGTATCAAAAAATCCAAAAGATTCAAATATTTTTTCAAAAAAACCTGTGTTTCATCCCATCTTTTTACAAAATCCTGGACCTGAGGTGATCTACCATCTAAGTCTTTTAACCCAGGAACAAAATAAGGATTGGGCAAGAAGCGAACATCAATAACCAGATCTGCCTCTGACGGAATGCCATACTTGAAACCAAAAGAGATTATATTAATCTCAATCCGGCCTGTATGGGTCTCTTTCAAGACATATTGCGATATGACGGCCTTTAGTTCATGAACATTGTAACGTGAAGTATCGATAACTTTATCAGATATTTTCCTTAGACCTTCAAGTTGTTTCCGTTCAGCACGTATCCCTTTTAAAAGGCTTTCTCCCCCCCCTAAAGGATGACGCCTTCGCGTTTGACTATAACGCCTAATAAGTTCTTGCTCTGAAGCCTCTAGGAAAAGAATGTGAAATTTATATCCCTGACCCGTGAGGCTATCCAGCACGTTGGCAAAACTTGAGAGAAACTTCTTCTCCCTAATATCCATGACAAGGCCAAGCTTCGACATATCCGAAGACTGCCCCATTCGAATTTCCAAAAACTTAGGCAAAAGCAAAACAGGCAGGTTGTCGACACAGAAGAATCCGACATCTTCTAGCGCCTTAATGGCAGTGCTTTTCCCAGAGCCCGAAAGGCCACTGATAATTACGATCTTTTGGTCTTCCAATTGAATGATAGGTCCTTTTGCACGAAAATCAAAACTCTTTGTCTGCCTCCTCAAAGGTAGCATAAAGTTCGCGTTGGTCTGCAGCATTCATGAGACGTTCTTTAAATACTGAATCCTTGAGCATTTGCGATATCCTGGCAAGCATTTTGAGATGACTACCTGTAGAATCCTGGGGGACTAGTAACAGGAAAAACAGATAAGCAGGCTTGCCGTCCATCGTCTCAAAGTCGACTCCTTTGTGACTACGCCCAAAGGCCATCGTTAGTGAATCTAAAGATTTCATCTTCCCATGGGGAATGGCAATACCACCTCCAATCCCTGTACTGCCGAGGCGTTCTCTGTCCAAAAGGACACTCATCATTTCCTCCTGATTGCCTCCGGAAACCTTTGCAAGGGCGGTACTCAGTTCGCTCAACACACCATTCTTGTCAGTGGCGTTCAGTTTAGAAATAATAGCCTCTAGGGTTAAGTTATCTAAGATTTTCATAAAACACTGCTATGCACTAGGTTGGATTAAGCCAAAGTTACCGTCTTTCAGGCGATAGAGCACATTAATCTCGTTGGTTTCAGCATCGGCAAACACTAAGAAATTATCTTTGATCAGTCGCATTTGTAATACCGCCTCATCAACATCCATGGGCTTGTACTCGACATTTTCGATTCTCATGAGCTTCGGCGCTGAATCTTGCTCAGAATCTTGCTCAGAATCTGCTGACAACTCTCCGCTGATCTCTTCATAATGTAATGTCTTGTGCTTGGCAGCTAAAGATCGACGCTTTTTGAACTTATCCTTATTTTTCTTGATCTGTTTATCTATCTTATCCAAACCTATGTCAATGGCAGAATACATATCGGAAGTTTCTTCACGGGCATTTACCATGAAGCCATCTGCGCTGATATTTATTTCTGCAATATGGCGAAATTTTTCTACAGTCAACACAACGTTTGCCTTGGCTGCGCTTTGAAGGAACTTGTCAAATCGATCAAGCTTCTCAAATGCGTAAGCTTTTAGAGCTTCTGATGAATCAAAATTTATAAAGGTTACTGATTTTTGCATACCACCGAACCTCCCCATGGTTTTTTGCGTTTATTGGATGGTAATACTCGCAACATTTCCCGGTATTTTGCAACCGTCCTACGAGCCACGCTGATATTTGAATCTCTCAGGATCTCAACCATTTTCCTGTCGCTATAAGGCTTGGCAGGATCTTCAGTCTGAATAAGCTGAAGTATCTTTTCCTTGACGCTTGCCGAAGCAATTGAATCTCCGTCGATTCGGTGAATAGAACTGTTAAAGAAGAATTTTAACTCAAAAGTTCCTTGAGGCGTGTGAACATACTTATTAGTAGTGACACGACTAACTGTAGACTCGTGCATGCCGATATCTTCGGCTATATCCCTGAGCACCATTGGTTTTAAATAGCCCATACCGCTTTCGAAAAACTCTCCTTGAAAACCGATAATACTTTTAACCACTTTGTAAATGGTTCTCTGGCGCTGATGGATACTACGAATCAGCCATACGGCGGACCGGAGTTTACCCTGTATATAGTCTCTGGCATTGCTGGAAACTGCTTCTCCTTTATTTAAGGTGTCTTTGTAAAAGGCACTAACTCGCAACTTGGGCATACCGTCTTCGTTTAGAACAATGACAAATTCATCGCCCATTTTATAGACAAAGACATCGGGGCTAATGTAGACTGGGTCTTCCTCGTTAAACTCGCGACCAGGCCTTGGTTCCATACTAGTGATAATCTCTACGGCCGCGAAAACATCATCCAAAGGAACCCCTAGAGCTTGACCAATGGCCTTGTAGTTCTTGTTTTCTAAATGCTTAAAATGATTCTCAATAATATGAACCACAAGGGAACCTTCCAGTCCCAGATACTTGGCTTGAATCAATAGACACTCTTTCAGACCCCTGGCGCAAATACCAACTGGGTCAAACGACTGCATCTTTTTGAGTGTCGCTTCAACCCGTAAAGTATCCTCCCCAGTTAATGCCGCGAGTTCTCCGACTGTCGCATGGAGATAGCCGTCTCGATCAATATTGCCAATGATAGCATTGCCGATTCTTTCTTCTTTTTTGTCAGAATTGGATAACAGAAGTTGCCACAAAAGGTGATCCACCAACGATTGTCGCCGAGCCAAAAAATTCTCGTACTCGGGAGTTTCGTGATCTTCCGGTTCATAATGCACAGACCCAGCCGCGCTGTACTCACCTAAGTAGTTTGACCAATCAATATCTTCCCGAGCCGTTTCTTCAACAGTAACTGGCTTTGTCTCTTCTGCTTCTGCCGGCGAATCCGATTGTGATTCATTAGCATTTGCGCCACCGTCGCTATTGGATTGCTCATCATCGGATTGCTCATCATCGGATTCTTCAAGAACCGGATTTTCCACCATTTCCTGGTTAATTACATCTAACAACTCCAAACGAGACAACTGCAATAGCTTGATTGCCTGTTGAAGTTGAGGTGTCATAACCAGCTGCTGTGTTAGACGTAACTGTTGTCGAAGTTCTAATGCCATTTCTATGCACTCTTTAGTTTAAAAGGCAAAAAAGCTAAAAACATTACATGAGTCATAATTGAAAACGCTCGCCCAAATAGATTTCCTTCGCCACGGCACTAGAAGCTATAGCCTCAGGTGTGCCGGATTCAATTATCAATCCCTCGTTCAATATGCACGCCCAATCACAAACGCTTAATGTTTCTCGGACATTATGGTCCGATATCACTACACCAATATCCCTGGCCTTCAATTGTTCTATTATGTTTTGTATGTCAATAACTGCTATCGGATCAATCCCTGCAAAGGGCTCATCAAGCAAAATAAATGATGGCTCACTTACCAAGGCCCTCGAAATCTCAACCCGTCGGCGCTCACCCCCTGATAGTGCGGAACCCTTTTGATGTGCCAAATGGCTAATATTCAATTCCTGAAGCAACTCTTCAAGACGTCTAAGTCGTTTGGCCTTAGAAAGAGGCAAAGTTTCGAGGATAGCCAAGATATTCTTTTCTACAGTCAATTTTCGAAATATTGAAGCCTCCTGAGGAAGATATGCCACTCCCCTGCGAGCTCTCAGATACATCGGATATGAAGTAATATCATCTCCATTTAAGAAAACCTTCCCACTGTCAGGCCGAATGAATCCAACAATCATGTAAAACGTTGTCGTCTTTCCCGCACCGTTAGGGCCAAGTAGTCCTACAATACTACCCTTTTCAACTTCCATGTTGACCTTGTCAACAACACGCCTCCCTTTGTAACACTTAACCAGGTCCTTTATCATTAGAGTTGTCATCAGCTCTAGTCCCGCGCCTCCTCACTCTCGGCAAAGATGAAAAGGGGTAGTTACTTTATAATACCGCCTTCGCCCTCGGTATAAAATGTAGCTTCCACCTGCGTTTGCTCACTTCCTTCTACCACAGTTCTGTTTTCCCCTTGGAAAAGGGTGATCTTCTTGCCTTGAATGACATTCTTGTCAGACCATATCTTGGGGGCTCCACCACTTAGTACCAAAACTTTATCATTGGCAGTATAAACAGCCGTTTGTGCTATAGCCGTCTTTGACCTGTTGTCAAATATAATCTTGACATTTCCCTGAGCAATCATCTTTTCTATTGCATTAGTCGTTGCCGATCGGCCACTACTAGGTTTATAATATACCTTGAGACTGTCAGCCGTAATAATTCCGTCATCCTGTGTAGCCTTAACGTTTCCCGTGAATTGTACCCATCTACCCGTTTGGTCTGAGTTTACTCTATTAGAGGTGATATGTACAGGCGAACCTGTACTTGCCTGTTCTTCCGCTCCTGTCGTTTCCGCTGCATCTGCAACAATACCAACTACATAATATGGTAATAATAGAGCAAATAACACTAGCCACCTTATGCGAAACGCACCATTTTTGTTCATAATCATGCCCCGGTCAAAGACTCTATGAATCTGCAAACATCATCCCTGAATTTTCAAAAACAGCCCTTATGTTACCCCAAACCGCACCTTGTTGATCTTTGAAGGAAAACTTCATATTATTTCCGGAAAGATAAACCCCGTCACCTTCAACCATGACCGGTGTGTTTGTAGAAACCGAGCGTGCCTTGTGGTCATAGTACAGCTTTTCGGTTTTTAGTTCATGTGAACCGCTTTGCACCACAATATTACCTGATAGTTCCATATCCGTGGTATTGGTAAACAGGACACCATCATTTCCGGTAAGATGTACAGTTCTACCATCTTTCAAAAAGAAAGTAACCGAAACCCCTTTTAGAATCGTCTTCTTTTCCGCCGCCTGATATTGTACTGTTTGTGCATCAAGCACCCATTCTTTGACACCATCCCGAGTTGCTACATGGTGAATCGTATCTAAGCTGACATTGCTTTTTTCGCCCAGCAATGAAAGTGCGGTTTCCGGTTCTTCCTTGAGACGTTGATATTTTAGCAAGCCTGCTGCCAGTCCGACAAGTAAGAGTCCCATGGCGCAAAGCAGTATTATTCGTAATCTGAACACCTATAGCAGCCTACCTCTTTTGTGGTCATATATTATAATGAGTTTGATGACATACCGCTCTTATAGCCAGCAGTTGCTTCAAAAGGGGTTTTAACTGCTGCAGTGGGACGGAATTGGGGCCATCACAAAGGGCCTTATCCGGATTGGGATGAACCTCAAGGAAGATACCGTCTACGCCTGCAGCCATTGCGGCCCTAGCCATCATGGGCACGAACTCCCTTTGCCCTCCTGATGCACAACCCGCCCCTCCTGGAAGCTGAACACTATGTGTCGCATCAAAAATCACTGGCCTTTCTAATTGCCGCATTATGTGCAGACTGCGGAAATCAACAACCAGATTATTATAACCAAAGCTACTTCCCCGCTCTGTAAGAAGAACCTGATCGTTGCCTGTTGAAATCACCTTTTCAACGATATGCTCCACGTCCCATGGGGCCAGGAATTGCCCCTTCTTAATATTCACTGGTTTCCCGGCCTCGGAAACCGCCACGACAAAATCTGTCTGACGACACATGAAGGCGGGAATCTGCATAATATCAAGAATTTGTGACGCCGGCTCAATCTCTGAAAACCGGTGAACATCAGATATTACCGGGATATCCAGCTTTGCCTTGATGTGCGAAATGATCTCCAATCCTTTGGAAAGTCCTGGCCCACGGTAAGATTTGAGTGCGGTTCGATTGGCCTTGTCATAGGAGGTCTTGAATACGAAAGGAACGTGAAGTTCATCAGTGAGATCTTTCAAAAAAACGGCAATCTGGGTAGCCGACTCACGATTTTCAATCACGCACGGTCCAGCTATGAGAACGGGAAGCCCTTCCCCTCCGATGGTTATTCCTGCTACATTAACAATATGTTGCATGCGATATTCGTGCCATAAAGGTCATCCGGATTTCAACTAAGACTTAAAATGCAAGCAATGTTATATATTTGTTATCGTAGACTTTGGCAAATGTCAAGAATCATGAGGAATAAAAGAAAAGACGAATGAGTCTTGATTCTTGACAAACAAATTGCTATGGTCCGATTTTAACTTCGTGGGACAATAGTAATAATATGGCAGATAGGTCAAAGACTTCAAAGAAGAGTTCAAGATTTTCTTTCCTTATTGTTGTGGGTATTATTGTGGTTGCCGGGGGAATCGTTTTGATGTGGCAAGCCAAAAAAAGGTTTGAAGGTGACTCCCCCACTTTTATCTTAACAACTCCGAACAAATCCATTGGCTTATCACATACTTTTAAAGGAGTTGCCTCTGATCGAAAAAGTGGACTCAAAAGGCTGTGGATAGCAATAATTCAACAGGGAAAAGAGGTGGTGTTGCTGGATAAGACCTTCCCGGCAGAGGGATTGTTGCGAAATGGTACTGTTCTAGAACACACGGTTTCTATGAAAATAAATGTAAAAGATCTTGATTTTAGGGATGGGAAAGCGATCCTTAGGGCAACTGTTTGGGATTACTCTTACCGAGACTGGTGGTCTGGAAATCGGGCCTATATGGAACATGAGTTTGTAATTGATACGAAACCACCAACCATTGATGTACTTACCAACCAACATAATCTCAACCAAGGGGGAACAGGTCTAATAATCTATACTGTATCGGAACCTCTTGATTCAACCGGCGTATGGGTGGGAGAGCAGTTTTTCCCGGGCTCGGCTGGGTATTTTTCCAACTCCGGTAAATTTCTAGCCTTTTTTGCTCTTCCTTACGACAAAGGACCAGAAACCAGACTGTATTTGTCAGCCACGGACAATGCCGGCAACACATCGCAAAAAGGATTTTCCCACTATATCAATGCAAAGAGGTTTAAGCAGGACGACATCAATCTCTCCGACCGGTTTCTTAATCAAAAAATACCAGAATTTCAAGGCATTATGCGTTTGGATAACTCTTCTAGTTCCCTCCTTGAAAAGTTCCTTGCTATAAACCGAGACCAACGTTCGGCTGATTATAAGATCATCCAAAGGGTATGCAAAGAAAGTGATCCTAAAAAATATTGGAAAGGTTCCTTTTTAAGGCTTCCTGACTCGGCTCGAAAGGCTGGTTTTGGTGACCATCGTACCTACAAGTATAAAGGGAAAACAGTTGACAAGCAGGTGCATCTGGGAATCGACTTGGCTTCAATAGCCCGTTCCCCCGTTCCTGCAGCAAATAGTGGCCGAATTGCATTTGCTGAAAATCTGGGCATCTACGGACAAACAGTTATTATTGACCATGGCTTTGCCGTTTTTAGTATGTACAGTCACCTAAGTCGTATCGGGGTCACCATAGACCAGGTGGTATCCAAGGGAGATGTGATCGGTTTGACCGGTAGTACGGGTATGGCTGGAGGCGACCATCTTCATTTTGCCATTTTGGTTCACAACACATTTGTAAATCCAATCGAGTGGTGGGATTTAAATTGGATCAAACATAATGTTACGAGTAAGTTGGTGAACATTAACAAACAAATGCCTGTGACAGGCAAGGAGCCAAAACAGTGAAACGTCACAAAGTCCAAAAGACCTTTCAAGAAATCAACGAGAAGATTAGGGACGGCAAGGTTGTTGTGGTAACGGCCGATCAGATCATTGATATTGTAAAGGAAAAAGGTCCAGTTGAGGCGGCTAAGCACGTGGATGTAGTTACCACAGGCACTTTTGCGCCAATGTGTTCCTCCGGGGCATTTATTAATTTTGGGCAAACAACGCCCGGGATTAAGGCCTCAAAGGTCTGGTTGAACAATGTCCCAGCATATGCCGGGCTTGCAGCGGTAGATTGTTTTATCGGTGCTACAGAACTGTGTGAAGAAGACCCGATGAACAGGGTCCACCCAGGTGAATTCAAGTACGGTGGTGGTCATGTAATTCAGGATCTTGTTGCCGGCAAGAAGATACATCTAAAAGCAAGTGCCTATGGTACAGACTGTTATCCAAACAGGGCGTTCGAGAAGGAGGTAACTCTCAAGAAACTTCCCATGGCTACATTGTGTAATCCAAGAAACGCGTATCAGAACTATAATTGTGCTATAAATATGACTGATAAAACAATCTATACATACATGGGTACCCTCAAGCCTAACATGGGAAATGCCAACTACTGTAGCGCGGGTCAACTCAGTCCCCTGATGAATGACCCCTATTATATGACGATTGGGATTGGGACGAGGATCTTTCTTGGTGGAGCACAAGGATTTGTGACATGGCATGGCACACAACACAACCCGAAGGCCAAACGAACCAAAAAGGGCATACCTATGTCTCCCGCCGGCACCCTGTGTGTGATGGGTGATTTGAAAAAAATGAGCCACAAATGGTTAGTGGGCGTAAGTATTCAAGGTTATGGCAGTTCTTTGGCCGTAGGTTTGGGCGTGCCTATCCCCATATTAAACGAGGAAATCGTAAAGTTTACTGCCGTTTCAGACGATGACATCTTCACCCAGATTGTTGATTATGGACACGACTACCCGCAGGGTATCTCCAATAGTTATGGTACAGTAAGTTACAGTGAACTTAAAAGCGGCGACATCCGAGTAAATGGTCAGGATGTGCCAACTGCCCCCCTGTCAAGCGTAGTTCGGGCAAGAGAAATCGCAGAGACTTTAAAGAAGTGGGTGGAAAAGGGGAAATTCATGCTGGGCGAACCGCAGGAATTACTCCCTTTATCATAAGTTTAGAAAGGAATCGTACAACATTGAAAGAAGACAAAGAAACTAAAACTCCTGTCCAACCCAGGAAGAGTATCTTTCGGGAATATGCAGAGGCGATACTCGTTGCCGTAGTTCTCGCCCTTTTTATAAGGACCTTTGTTGTGCAAGCCTTTAAAATACCTTCCGGCTCAATGAAACCAACATTGTTGGTGGGAGACCACATCCTTGTAAATAAGTTTATCTACGGCGTAAAACTGCCTTTCTTGGACACGACGCTTATTCCCATTGCAGAGCCTAAACGAGGCGATGTCGTTGTGTTTAAATTCCCTGAAGATCCCAAGAAGGATTTCATCAAGCGGGTTATAGGGGTTGAAGGTGACGTCATTGAGATTCGGAATAAAAAGGTCTATCTCAATAACAAGCCTATGAAGGATCCATACGGGGTGCACATGGATCCTCGTATTATTCCAGGAAGAGCAAGACCGCGAGACAACTTTGGGCCGATCACGGTGCCGCCAGGCTCTCTGTTTGTTATGGGAGACAACCGTGATAACAGTTATGACAGCCGGTTTTGGAAATTCGTGGATCTCGCAAAGGTAAAGGGCAAGGCATTTCTCATCTATTGGTCCTGGGATGGGCCAAATTCAGATGTGAGATGGACACGGCTAGCCGATATTATTCATTAGAGGCAATTGTCATCCTTTTGCCCTTGACTTGTCCTAATTTCCAATGCTAATAGGGTTATCGGTCTTGTTGCCAGGGAGGTTCATAACGTAGATGTTTATATTCGCAAGACAAGTTCCAGAGGGTAAAAGCCTCTTAACCTGTTAGGTTAAAGAGGCTTTTTTTTGGCTGATTTGTTGCCTTCTTTGCGGTGAGAGATTAATACGATTTGTGAAGTTTGAGAAGAAAGACATTTTAGATATCGAAAGCTTGTCTAGAGATGAAGTTGGGCTCATCCTCGACACGGCGGATTCTCTTAAGGAGATATCGAGCCGGGCTATCAAGAAAGTACCCACCCTGCGTGGCAAAACAATTATCCACTTCTTCCATGAACCAAGCACGAGAACTCGAACGTCCTTTGAGATAGCGGCCAAAAGACTCAGTGGCGATACCGTAAGTATCTCTGCATCCACTAGTAGCATCGTAAAGGGAGAAACCCTGGCAGATACAGCCAGGAATCTTGAAGCAATGAACCCTGACGCAATCATACTTCGCCATAAGGCAGCCGGTACTCCTCATATGCTTGCTCGCTTGGTCAAAAGTTCCGTGATCAATGCCGGGGATGGCATGCACGCACACCCAACTCAGGCGTTGCTGGACATGATGACAATACGTGAGAAAAAGGGCCGTCTTGACGGGCTCAACATAGTCATTGCAGGCGATATCGCCCACAGTCGTGTTGCTCGCTCTAACATAGTAGGCTTTACTAAGATGGGAGCTCGAGTTAGCCTAGTTGGCCCGCCAACCATGATTCCCAAAGGCATAGAAACCATGGGCGTCTCGGCAAGCTATGACATCAAAGAAGCAATCGAAGATGCTGATGTTATCATGATGCTGCGTATTCAAAAGGAGCGACAAGAGTCATTTCTATTTCCTTCCGATCGGGAATACGCACAATATTTCGGTTTAACCGCAGAAACCTTGACTACAGCAAAGGACGATGTACTGATTATGCATCCCGGCCCCATCAACAGGGGCGTTGAAATTGCCCCTGAGGTCGCTGATGGCCCGCACTCAGTCATTTTGGAACAAGTGGCTAATGGCGTGGCTGTACGAATGGCTATCCTTTATCTTCTCCTTGGGGGGCCCAGGTGAAGCGTACGGTGATTCAGGGCGGCCATGTTGTCGATCCGGAAACAGGCATCGACGGTTTGTACGATATTGTGATCGAAGATGGCAAGATTCTAAGCGTTGGGGACCGGGGACTTGAAACTGGAGACTGGGAACTGGAAACCATCGACGCTACAGGCAAGGTGGTTACTCCGGGCCTCATCGATATGCACACACATCTCCGGGAACCCGGTCATGAATATAAGGAAACCATTCAATCAGGATGCTTGGCGGCAGTCCATGGTGGTTTTACCGCCATTTGTTGTATGCCCAACACGCAGCCGGTCAACGATAATCAATCGGTTACGGACTATATTCTCAAAAAGGCAAGGGCAGCGGGAAGTGTTCGTGTCTATCCCGTTGGCGCAATAAGTCATGGACTCAAGGGGGAGAATCTGGCCGAATACGGTGATATGAAGGCTGCCGGAGTTGTCGCGCTTTCAGACGATGGCAACCCCGTTATGAATGCCCAGCTGATGCGGCGTGCCATGGAATACGCTAAGGCTTTTGAACTGCTGATAATTTCCCACTGTGAAGACCGAGATCTTACTGCAAACGGGGTTATGAATGAGGGAGTCACGGCCACCCGTTTGGGCCTTGCAGGCATACCGAACAGTTCAGAAAGCGTTATGGTGGCAAGGGATATTGCCTTATGCGAGCTTACAGGCGCCCCTGTTCATATTGCACACGTAAGTACCGAAGATTCGGTACGTATCATTGGCAATGCAAAGGAACGTGGTTTGCCGGTGACGGCAGAGACAGCGCCACATTATTTCACCTTAACTGAAGAGGCAGTCCTAAACTATGACACTAATGCCAAGGTCCATCCCCCACTCCGCACAGCCAAAGACCGAGAGGCCATCCGTCAAGGCCTTGCAGATGGTATCATTGATATTATTGCAAGTGACCACGCTCCCCACAGTAGTGTGGAAAAGGAAGTAGAGTTTGATGCTGCAGCTAATGGATTGATCGGCATGGAGACTTCCTTGCCTTTAAGTCTGAAGTTACTGGAAAAGGGGCTTTTGAGTTTAACGGATCTTGTCTTAAAAATGTCAGTCAATCCTGCACGGGCGTTAAGGCTTGATTATATCGGCCTCAAACCTGGTAACCCAGCAGATCTCACAGTCATCGATCTAGAAAAGAGATTTACAATCGATGCTGACACCTTCCGCTCCAAGAGTCGAAACACACCATTTAATGGCTGGCAAGTAAAAGGAAAGGCGGTCATTACTATGGTAGGGGGAAAGGTCGTATTTGATGAAACGTAAGCGTTCACAAATGACGTATAAACAATTCCTGGCAACTGATCAATAACCAATGACTACCAATTCCGCAAACCTTCTAGTCGTAGATGATGATCTGAGTATGCGTGAGATGCTCGATGTCATGCTCACCTCGGAAGGATACAATGTTGAGTATGCTGAAGACGGGTCAAAGGCTATTCGCATGCTCGCGAAGAGAGACTACGACCTTGTTATCTCTGATATCAGAATGGGGCCTGTAGGCGGGCTTGCCGTACTCAAAGAGGCAAAGAGACGCTCACCTGAAACACTGGTTATTATGATCTCTGCTTTTGCAACCACTGAAACTGCTGTTGAGGCAATGAACGACGGTGCTTATGATTACATTCCAAAACCATTCGACGTGAATGAGATGAAGCAGACTATTAGAAACGCATTGGAAAGAAAAACCCTGGAAAATGAAAAGCAAGTCCTAGAAGCTGAACTCAAAAAGACCTACCATTTTGAAAGTATTGTTGGCAATAGTCCGGCACTAACGAGAATCTACACTACCATCAAGCAAATAGCTGACACGCGAACCAATGTACTTATCACCGGAGAAAGCGGTACCGGCAAGGAATTGATTGCCAGAGCCATCCATAAAAATAGCAGCAGAAAGGATAGTCCCTTCACTGCTATCCACTGTGCAGGAATACCCGAGACACTGATGGAAAGTGAACTCTTTGGTCATCGAAAAGGGGCCTTCACCGGGGCTGTTGAGAACAAGGAGGGGCTCTTTGAGGCAAGCCATGGCGGCACGGTCTTCCTTGATGAAATTGCTGAACTTACACCAGCCATACAGGTCAAGCTTCTCAGGGTTGTCCACGAAAAGGCCTTCATGCGGGTAGGAGATACCAAAGATATTAAAGTAGACATTCGGATCATTTCAGCGACAAACAAGAACCTCGAAGACGAGGTTATTATTGGAAACTTCAGAGAAGACCTCTTTTACCGCCTGAATGTAATCCATATTGACACCCCCCCTCTTAGGGCAAGGAAGGAAGACCTGCCTGCACTAGCACAGCATTTCTTGGAAAAGTTTTCAAAAGAGATGGGCAAATCGATACACAAGCTCTCTTCCTACGCCCTGGATATGCTTGCCACGTATGATTTTCCTGGGAACATAAGAGAGCTCGAGAATATGATCGAAAGAAGTGTAGCCACAGCCACCACCAATATCATCTTGCCGGAAAGCCTCGCCCTGGCCAGCTATAAGCAAACTAAAACACAGAAAGTGGAAACCGTATTTGACACTCCTGTTATCCCGGATATCCCGCCGACAGGGATTGATTTGGAGGGCTTATTGGGGAATATAGAAAGACAATATCTGCTAACGGCTATGGAGATGTCTGGAGGAACCAAGCAAAAAGCCGCCAAACTACTTGGAATTACCATGCGAAACCTTCGATATCGTTTAGAAAAACTTGAAAAGGAAAAAGCGCAACAGTAGGTTTAAGTTTCCCCGACTCCCGGTTGATCATTGATTGAAACGTTACTCAATAATGGCGCGTGGAGCGGCCGAAACGCTGAACCGTCAACGACTATGACAGAATTTGTCAGGTTCTTGACACTTTTTGTAATTATT